>JAEEXN010000004.1 GCA_016291595.1 Prevotella sp. | reverse complement strand
ATCTTCTGGTACATACAATGCTGATAATGCCAGCCTTGATCCGAGTGCAGAGTGAGACCATCTAGTTGCGGATGTTTCTTAAAAGCCTTCTTTAGCATAGATATGACCATCTGCAAATTTGGACTGGTAGAAATAGTGTAAGATATAATCCCTCCATCAAACATGTCCAATATGGGCGACAAGTAAAGCTTCCTGTCGTTTATGCATACCTGCGTAACATCTGTAGCCCATTTCTGATTGGGTCTGTCAGTACAGAAATCACGACCCAGTATATTGGGGGCAATCTTGCCTATCTCTCCCTTATAGGAGTGATAGTGACGTTTCTTGGTCTTTGCCTTAAGTCCCATCTGATTCATCAGTTTCTGTACTGTCTTGTGATTAATAACTATATCTTCATTACGCAGTTCCATACAGATTCGCCTGTACCCATAGCGTCCATGATTCTTGTCATATATCTGCTTTATCCGTTCCCTGATTCCATCATATCCATCGCTGTCGTCCATATGCGACAGATGGTAATAGAACACAGAACGAGCCATCTTCATCCTATGCAGCATAAACTGCAGGGGATGTCCCTCACGCCTTAGTTCTTCGATGGCCCGTGCCCAATCTCTCGCAGTCGGGCATTCCTTTCCTCGACTAAGGCTCTCACTTTTTTTAGCAGAGCATTCTCCGTCTTGAGCTCTTGCACTTCTTTACGAAGCCTTTCAAGTTCTGTGAGCGGTTTGCTGTTCTTTCTCGGTCTTCCCATACCTGGCGGTCTGCCTCGTTTCTTAACGACCTCTAATGCTGCCCAACCATGTTCTCTGTACATCTTTAACCATACAGATATTCTTTGAGAACTCGCACCATATTTTAACGAAGCTGCGTGCAAAGTTAGATGATTTTCTTCAATATCAAGAATGATTTTCTTCTTTAATGTATAATCGGCCTTGATATTCTTCCTCTTTAGCAAACCTGCTGGACCCAGCATTTGATAGCGATCCCATAACACATGAAGACGGTTCTCGTTGATTCCATACTCTAAATATATGGAATAAATAGATCTACCTTCTTGAATCAGATGCATGTACTTCAAGCACTCTACATAACCATGTTTCTTCCTTTTTGACATAATAAACCCCGAAAGTTTTTTGTCTAACTTTCGGGGTTCACTTCAAATTGGGGCGTCTTTTTTATTATGAATAGTAGATGGGAGCTAGAGAATCAAGACTATTAAGACATTCTTGATATTCTAGAGATTCTAGACCCTTCTTTTATCTTTCCGATACATATTTGTGGAGCGTAGCTCTGACTGCACCAGGACCTGCATACAACTCTTTCACCATTCCCTCGATCTGCTCGCCAAGGCCAGCCTCGTAAAGGTCAAGACCAAACACATCGCTGCGGCTATACAGGGTATGCAGACAACTGAAATTCTGATCAGCCTTGCCAATCTCCAACGGGGCAACTATTGCCTGCAGTTCCTCGAGCATGGGATCGGGTGACGGCTCAAACGGCTCGCCGTTGTCTTTAATGCCCTTCAGATAACGAGCATAACCCGCCAGCGTGAGCGGAATCAACTGCAGGTTACCCATATCGAGGCCTCGGGCAATATACTTCTTGATGGTCTCTCCAAAGCGGATGGGAAGCTTTTGACTGGTGTCCATGGCGATACGCTGGGGTGCATCGGGCATGAACGGATTTGGCAGACGACGGTTTATGACGGCACCAATGAACTCATAGGGGTTCAGCACGCCTGGGTCTGTCACCACGGGCATAGCCTCAATATAACCAATCTTCTGGATGAAAGAACGCAGATCGTCGTCTTGCATCTCTGCGGAAATCAGCGTATAGCCCAACATGCAGCCAAAGATGCTCATAGCCGTATGCAGCGGATTCAGGCACGTTGTCACCTTCATTGTCTCCACCTTGTCCACCGTCTCGCGGGTGGTATAGAGCGCACCACCCAGATGCAACGGGGGACGGCCGTTGGTGTAGTCGTCCTCGATGACTAGATACTGCGTCTCCTCTGCATTGACGAAGGGTGCGGTAAAGGTGTGCTTCTCCGTCTCGATATAGTTATTGTCCTCGAAGCGGTCGATGGCCAACAGCTCTTTCACCTTCTCATGGGGACGCGGTGTAATCTTGTCAATCATCGACCAGGGGAAAGTTACCTTCGTCTTGTCGCGAACATAGTCAGCAAAAGCAGCAGGAACCAGGCCGTCGTTCACCCATCGTTCTGCGTATGCAAACACACCAGCCATCACACGGTCGCCATTGTGCGAACAGTTGTCCATGCTTTGCACGGTGAGTGGTAGTTCTCCTGCCTGATAGCGCTCGTAAAGCAATGCTGTCACCTTGCCCAAAGCAAAGACAGGCTTCAGACCTCTCTGGAGGTCAGCCTCATTGTAACCGTAGCCCTTCTCAGTGATGGTAAACGAAATCATCTGCAACGTAGGATTGCGGAAGATTTCGCAGAGGCGTTGCCAGTCAGCAAACTGATAGTCGGCCTTCAGCGCCTCCGTGACGCTGGCGATGACCTTCTTCTCCACCGTTCCGTCGCCCTTGAGAGAGACGAGAAGGGAAAGATTGTTGTAAGGTGTGTAAGCCTTGTCAACCACTTCGAAATCAAATGTCTCAGCCACGATGACGCCACGGTCGTATTTGCCCGTATTGAGTGCGTCGTTGAGGATGGAAGCAGGGAAGGCACGGAAAATATTACCACCTCCAAAGTGCACCCATGTAGGCTCTTTTGCCGTCTTCTCGCGAACTGCCATGATGTTGAACTTCGGCAGCTGATAGCCTTTAGCTTCCCATTCTGATGGGTTAAAGTTGCTTGAGAATATATCTGTCAGTCTCATTTTATTCGTCTTAATTATTATGATTGATTCTTATGTTGTTTTAGTCAAAGAAGCCCGGCTGCTTGTAGTCGATTCCCAGTTCGCGGTCAACCGTTGCCAGAATGCCCTGCACCTGTCCGAGAGCGAACATACGGCCAAGTAGGGTATAGCCGGCATTGTGGCCGTGGCTGCTCTCGTCGAAGACGCCACCAGGCTTGTCGGTGAATGTCATACCGTGATCTACTCGCATAGGAAGATTTGGATTCTCTTTCTCGAATATGCGGCAGAGCTCAATCAGGTCAGCGCGTCCGCCCAAATGAGATGCCTCAGTGAAGTCACCGTTTGGGAAGATATGACATGAGCGCAGATGGACAAAGTGTGTGCGCGAGGCGAACTTCTTAGCCAGCTCAACCACATTGTTGTATGCACCTGCTGAGAGACTTCCTGCACAGAAGGTCAGGCCGTTATGGCGATTGGGGACGGCATTGAGGAACCATTCGATGTCTTCCTCGGTACGCACGATACGCGGCAGGCCCAATATCTCAATAGGCGGATCGTCGGGGTGTACGCACATCAACATGCCACACTCCTCGCACACAGGCATGATGGCCTCGAGGAAGTACTTCATGTTGGCACGGAGTTTGGCCTTGTCGATACCCTTGTACAAATCCAAGAATTCACGGAATTTCTGTATGGGAGCCTCGTCGTTCTCGCTGAAGTTGCCCGATACGAACCCCTGTGTCTTAATGACGATGTTCTCCACCAGTTTGTGATCCTTCTCGGGTGTCATGGTCTTGGCCAGCTCGTCACACTCGGCAATCACGCTGCGGCCTTCGCCCCATCCCTCGGGGAACTGGAACTTCTCCCATTCCTCGCGAGCACCTGGGCGCTTGAGGATATAGATGTCGAAATAGGCGAATTCAGCGTAGTTGAAATAGAGGTTCGTAGCTCCGTTGGGATTGTTGTGGAACAAATCGGTACGAGCCCAGTCGAGCACCGGCATGAAATTGTAGCAGATGCAATGAATGCCCTCGGCCGACAGGTTGCGGAGCGACTCCTTGTAGACCTCTATCTGCTGGTCGCGGTCAGGACCGCCATACTTGATGGTCTCTACGACGGGCAGACTTTCCACCACACTCCATCGCATACCGTAGCTTTCAATATTATCACGCAAGTCGCGGATTTTCTCACGTGTCCAAACCTCGCCCAGAGGGACGTCGTGAAGTGCTGTGACGATACCCTCGACACCGATTTGTCTCAGTTGTGCAAGCGTAATCTTGTCTTTCTTGCCAAACCATCTCCAAGTTCTTTCCATAAAATAATTTTTGTATTTTAGATAATATGTATTTTTTCGCAAAGTTAATCATTTCCCATCGAATAAGCTCCCAAAAGCAAAAGCTTTTTTGGAGAATCAGACAAAAAACGATGGTATTTGAAACATCTGAACGCATTCCTCAAAAAGCAAGCATATCACGGACGTCGTCGAGGGAACCGTCATTGCTGCTCGGCTCGATGCCCAACAGGTGGCAGAGGAGAGGATAGACATCGACATTGGGGAAGCGAGAGAGACTTACATTCCTGAAGGCAGGCCCTACGGCACGGAAGAGGGCGTGCATGTCGTTGTAAGAGGGGTCGAAGCCATGCATGCCGCCATGAGTGACCTCACTATCGGTGAAGAGCCATCCCAACTCGGGCGACACCACTACGTCGCCTACGTTCTCGTTGCTCCCATAGTGAAGGTAAGCTGGAATGTCGGCACGTTTCCAAGCCAGCACGTGGTCAGCCTTCTGTAGCGCGAAGCATATGGAGTCTGCACAGCCCTCACGGGCGTATATGTTTGCCGGCACATCTCCGATGACGGTCTCGTACCATTCTTTCTTCAGATACTTGCTGACGGGCACTCTCTTCTCCTTTAGCGTATGCGTCATCCCGTGATCCGACAACACGATAAGATTCACGTTCAAGCCCACCGATAACTCGCGTATGCGCTCGTAAAGTCCGCCTATCAGCCGGTCCATTTCCATCACGGCAAGCCTTGTCTCCTTGGCCTGAGGACCGTGCGTATGGCCATTATGGTCGGGCTGTTCAAAATAAGCCATAATCAAATCCGGCCGCTCTGAGGGAGGGAGCTTCAGCTGACTGATAACGCCATCAATGCGCTCTTCGAAAGTCAGTCTGGGCTCCTGACTGTAATCGAGGTACTTGTCAGGGTACTTTCCACCGACAGCTACATCAGACCCCGGCCAATAAAAAACGGCGGTACGGAGACCTTGGCGCTGGGCGGTCAGCCAGATCGGCTCACCACCATAGTACTTTGGATTCTGCGAGGCCTCGGCGTCGCTCAGCGAGAACACCTGACCGGTTGAGCGGCACAAGAAGCTGTTGGCAATGATGCCGTGGCGGTCGGGGTACAAGCCTGTGACAATCGTGTAGTGGTTGGGGAAGGTCTTCGAGGGGAACGAAGGGATGAGCGAGGCTTCGACTCCCTCTGCTGCCATACGATCTAGAAAGGGAGTGTTGTACCATTGGGGATAATCCCACCGGAACCCGTCGAGCGAGATGACGACGGTCACCTGGTCATTCTTGGCTTTCAGTTGAAAGGCAGACAGAAGCGTGATAATGGATAATATAACTATTTTCATGTATAATCAATTTAACGTTTAATTCTATTGCAAAGATACAAAATTTTCTCCTAATCTCCAAATCGCAACAGGGCTAGTTCGCAAAAAACAAAAAAAACAAAGATTTTTTTGATACGCAAAAGGTTGTTATTTGCTTCATAACACATCTGTGCACGGTCGGAGAACTTTCAGGAATGGTGGAGCAACCTTCAGCGATAGGGGAATAATACCCGGTGAGAGTAGAGGAACCTCGGACGATGACGGGCGAGACCACATTTTTGTGGGGGTCTTGTCAAGATTTGCGCGAAATCATGCTGGCAATCTTTTGGTCGGGCCAAGTACTGCACAAGTCTGTCTCCTTTCCATACGAAGTAAAAATATTCAGTATGGAGAGTCAACAATATCCATCTATAGTCAACGTTCTTTGGAAAAGAGTCATTTCTATACATTTGTTTTGTGTGTTGAAAAATCGATTTTCAGTATTTTAGTATGCTCGGCGATGGAGCACGTAAAAAACGTTATTGTGAGGTCAGGCAGTTGGATAGTTATTATTTCCCTGTAGTGATATCGCAAACAAAGACATACAAGGTGGCATTTTTTTCTATTTATTGATACGAATATGGATTATTTTTATTATCTTTGCACCTAGAGATACAACCAATAAACAATACAAAAAACACAACACTATGGCAAAGATTCCTACTCCCCACATTGGGGCTAAAGCTGGCGAAATAGCCAAGACAGTGATTATGGCGGGCGACCCCTTGCGCGCCAAGTTCATGGCAGAGAATTTCCTGGAGAATCCGGTGCTCTTCAATCAAGTGCGCGGCATGCTGGGCTATACGGGCACATACAAAGGCAAGCCCGTAAGCGTGATGGGCCACGGCATGGGCATACCCTCGATAGGCATCTACTCTTACGAGCTTTTCAACTTCTACGACGTCGACACGATTATCCGTGTAGGCTCGGCGGGTGCCCTGCAGGAAGAATTGAAGTTGGGAGACCTTGTACTATGCATGGGGGCATGTACCGACTCCAACTATGCCTCACAATACGAGCTGGCAGGCACTTACGCGCCGATAGCCGATTTCGAGCTGCTGCGCCGTGCCGCTGAAACATGCGAGCAGCTGGGCTACCGCTATAAGGCAGGCAACGTGTTCTCGTCTGACATTTTCTACAAGGCGAACTCACATAACGACAAATGGAAGGCTATGGGTATTTTGGCCATCGAGATGGAATCGCCTTCGCTCTATATGAATGCAGCTTGGGCAGGAAAGAAAGCCCTTACCATCTGCACCATCTCCGACCATATCATCACCGGTGAGGAGACAACAGCCGAAGAGCGCCAGACCACGTTCACCAAAATGATGGAAGTGGCATTCTCGCTGATTTAATGGACATTAATCATACAATAAACGCAAAACATATTATATAATAATGATAAACAGATTATTGGATTTTCTGAATGCCTCGCCTGTGAATTTCCTTGCGGTGAGGAATGTGGCTGAAGAACTGGAGAAAGCCGGCTACCGCCGTTTGAATCCCTGTGAGCCCATTGGGAAGGTGGTGGCTGGTGACAAACTCTTCGTGACCAAGAACGACTCGTCGATCTATGCCTTCGAGATGGGGAGCAAGCCGTTGGCAGATGCCGGTTTCCACATGATCTGCGCGCATTGCGACTCGCCCACATTCCGCATCAAGCCGAATGCTGAGATGAATTGCGAGGGAGGTGTCGTCAAGCTGAACACCGAGGTGTATGGAGGCCCGATCATGTCGACTTGGTTCGACAGGCCGCTTACGATTGCCGGAAGAGTCATTGTCAGAGGCAAGGACGCCTACAATCCTGTGACGCTGCTCTTACACGTAAAACGCCCCCTGCTGCAAATCAGCAATCTGGCCATACACTTTAATCGCCAGGTGAACGATGGCGTGAAGCTGAGCAAGCAGAAAGACGTGTTGCCACTGCTGGGCATCGTTAACAACGAGCTGGAGCGCAACAACCTGCTGATGAAAGTGATTCTAGACGAGCTGAACAAGCAGCAGAAGGTAAGCCGTGAGGATATTCTCGACTTCGACCTCTATCTGGCAGACGCCACGCCAGCCTGTACCTTCGGTGTACACGATGAGTTCCTGTCGTCGGGAAGGCTAGACGACCTCTCGATGTGCTTTGCCGGGCTCGAGGCATTGCTGGGCTCCAAGAAGAGCAAAATAACAAAAGTGTTGGCCATCTTCGATAACGAGGAGACGGGTTCACAGACCAAGCAAGGAGCCGGAAGCCCGTTCCTCGCATCCATCCTGCACCGTATTGCCGTTGCCCAGGGAGGAAGCGAAGAGGCATTCAGTCAGGCCGTAGAACGTGCCTTCATGGTCTCTGCCGACAACGCCCATGCCTTGCATCCCAACTACACAGAGAAGTTCGACCCGACAAATCATCCCGTGCTCGGAGGCGGTCCAGTCATCAAGTTCAATGCCGCACAGAAGTATGCCAGTGATGCAATCTCGGCTGCTGTCTTCGCAGAGATCTGCCGCAAAGCCGGTGTTCCGTGCCAACGTTTCGTTAACCATAGCGATGTGGCTGGTGGAAGCACATTGGGTAATATTCTCGCATCGTCGATTCCACTTCGTGGCGTAGACATGGGTAACGGTATCCTGGCCATGCACAGTTGCCGTGAGACGGGAAGCACAGCCGACCATGTCTATTGCGTGAAGGCATTCACGGAATTCTTTAATAACTAATAATTAACAAAATGATAATAAATATTTTATGAAATTCACAAAAATATTCATAACTATCGGAATCGCTATGGCTCTGATTCAATTGACTGCCTGCAAAGACGCAAATACGTCCGACAATCCGTTGTTGAAACCAAGTGAGCTGCCGTTCGGAGCTCCTGACTTCAGTAAAATTAAACCTACAGACTATCTGCCGGCTATCAAGGCTGCCATCGATGATCAACGGCAGAATATCAAGGCCATCGTTGAGAGCGAGGAGCAGCCTAACTTCGAGAACACGATTGTCGCCTACGCTGAGAGCGGGGTGCTGCTCGACCGCGTGACAAGCGTATTCGACGGCCTGTGTAGTGCCGACAAGACTCCCGTAATCGCCGACACCGAGAAGAAAGTGACTCCGTTACTGACCGAGCTTGCCAATGAGATAACCTTCAACAAGGCTCTGTTTGAGCGTATCAAGCAGGTCTACGACAACGAGTACGAGAAACTGACGGGCGAGGACCAAAAGCTGCTGGAGGAGGTTTATAAAAAGTTCGTACGCTCAGGTGCTCTGTTGCCGGAGGACAAGATGGCACGCATGAAGGAAATCAACGTGCGCATTGCCGATTTGCAACAGCAATGGGGCGACTTACTGCCTGATGCCACCAACAATGCCGCCGTATGGGTTGATAACAAGGAAGATCTGGCGGGCTTGAGCGAGGCAGATATTGCCCAGTGCAAGAACGACGCGGAGAACCGGGGCGGCAAGGCTCCTTATTGCATCGTGATCGTGAACACTACCCAACAGGCCCTTCTGACGAATCTAGAGAACCGCGACTTGCGCCGTAAGGTGTTCGAGGCATCAATTCACAGAGCCGATGGAACCAACAAATTCAACACATTCCCGCTTGTGGTTGAGATTGCCAAGCTAAGAGCCGAACAGGCCGAGATTATGGGCTACAAGAACTACGCTTCTTACACCTTGGAGAACAAGATGGCAAAGACCCCAGAGAACGTATACGCTTTCCTGAAAGACCTTATCAAGAACTATTCGCCCAAAGCAGACGCCGAGACTAAAGCCATCGAGGAATATGCCCAAAAGACGATGGGAGCAGACTTCAAGCTGGAGCCGTACGACCGTTTCTACTATTCGGCCAAGATGAAACAAGAGATGCTTGGGTTGTCCGACGACGACATTAAGCCTTACTTCAACATTGACAGCGTGCAGCTGAATGGTGTTTTCTATGCCGCAAACCGCGTCTATGGACTCACGTTCAAGCAGCGTACCGACATTCCCACCTATCATCCTGACATGAAAGTGTTCGAGGTGATCGACAAAGACGGCAACCCCCTCGCCTTGTTTTATAGCGATTTCTTCCGCCGTCCCACCAAGCGCGGAGGTGCGTGGATGAGCTCATTTGCCAAGCAGAGTTCATTCAGGCAGCAACAACCCGTCATCTACAATGTGACCAACTATGCCAAGGCTCCCGAAGGTCAACCGACTCTCATCACTTGGGACGAGGTTTGTACGCTCTTCCATGAGTTCGGTCACGCCTTGCACGGCATTCTCTCTAACTGCAAATACAACATGCTGAGCGGAACAGCTGTTGCTCGTGACTTCGTGGAGATGCCATCGCAATTCAACGAGTCGTTCGCTACGATTCCTGAGATCTTTGACAACTTTGCCAAGCACACAGAGACGGGCGAGCCAATGCCTGCCGACTTGAAGGCCAAGATGCTGAAATCTATCAACTTCCATTCTGCCTATGCTTTGGGGGAGAATCTTGCTGCCACATGTTTGGACATGGGTTGGCACATGCTTGCATCCAACGAGATTCCAACCGCTGACAAGGCTGCTGAGTTCGAGACCAAGACGCTGACCGACATCGGCTTGATGAATCCGCAAATACCGCCTCGCTACTCAACTTCATACTTTAATCATGTATGGGGAGGCGGTTATGCAGCAGGCTATTACAGCTACCTGTGGACAGAAGTACTAGCTGTAAACATTGCCGATTGCTTTGCCGCAAGAGGGCCGCTAAAACCCGAGGTGGGGCAGGCCATGCGCGATATCATTTTGAGCCGTGGAAACACAGGCGACCTGATGCAGATGTTCAGCGAATTTACAGGCATGAAGTCGCCCGACGCCTCTGCATTGCTCAAAGCCAGAGGCCTGTAATGGCGCATGCTGTGGGTTCTTCGCTAAATGCATAGAACTTGCTTTGGGCTTAGAGCTGTGAACAATCAAGACAGGAGTTAGTGAAACGATAAAGATGTCATGATTCGGTCATCAAAAGAGTCGTTCGCTAACTCCTTATTTTATACATTCTCAAGAGCAGAGATGTAGCGTCTACATCTTAAGGCTGACAGATAAGTTGAATGGTTGACAAGCCGCCTGTTGGGCAAGCCTGCTGATTATCAATGTTCTTATAGACAACTGACAGGCAGTCTATTAACGATTGACTAATTGTTTTAATGCCGACCCGAAGATGACATACTGGGTATTGTCGGCTATGGTTCCCTCGTTTTGTCCCCAAAGGAATGGCCAGTCGTCGAAATTCTCGAAATGATCGGGGCGGCGGAAAAGCAAACCGGGCGCAACATTGCCAGGAATAAAAGAGAAATCGGCACGGTTGTTTCCATAGAATACGGCTTTGGGGCGTGCGGCTCCCACAGCAGCTACAAAAGAGTAATTATGGTATGGATGGCAACCGAAAAGCCAGTCTGCCGTGCGGTAAATTTTGTCTTTGCCTACAATGTCGGGGAAATAGAGATGAGCGAAGCAAACCGTAGTTCCAAAGCTCATCACCTGACCACCGCCAGCCCAGTTACCTAATCCTATGGGCACTCCATAAGGATTGTTTTTCTCAAAACTCTCAATATACTCGTTGTATTTCCTCACATAAGGGCAAAGTCTCTTTTTATACGCTTCATCAAGATATTGAATGGCATCGAGGGCCGGTTGCATGCTATATTGCAGATGATTGTCGAGCGCCCACCAGATATTCTTTTCAAATTCTCTCAAGTACTGTTTCTCGCCCGTGGCGCCATAGAGTTGCAGGTTAGTGCTCATGTTACCCAATCGGGCCGCGTCTCTCCTTGGTGCCTGATACGAGTTATTATCGTTGTCAGATTCTAGTTTACCTTGTCTGCTTGCCATGAGCTCAGATGCTTCTTTCATAAGCCTCTTCGACAGGTTAAGCGCACGTTCTGCCATGTCGTCATTGTATCCAGCCAAAGCCTTGCTGGCCGCGGCAAACATAGTGGCAGCCCTGAAATCGAGCTGCGGATTGCGCGTTGTGAAAGCCCACATATCATCAGGTGTTCCGCTCCGTTTCCCATCAAGTGAGATTTCGTATGGCTTCAGCGACGGGTCGTAATGTAACCCGTCGGTAATGGATGCGGCGTCGCCAAGATGGTGATAATTGTCAAGAACAGAATTGGAGAGTGTCAAGGCCATATGACCGATTTGCTCGGCCTGAGCCACCAAGTTCAGGGTTCCATGCTCAATGAATTTCAAAATGTCGGGAATACCGTCAGGACGGCGCAAGTCAACGTAACGCTGCTTTTGGCTGACAAAAGTCTCATCGCGCATGGGCTTAAACGTTTCCCATGTCTTCACAAAATTGTACACCACATTAATATTTGATCCAGTCTCGATGTCAAAGTCACCAGCGTCGAAGAAGCCGCCAACGTTCAGACTGGGAATCAGCTCATATGGCTTATATTTCGTATCCGTGGTTTCCCCTTGGAAATGTAAGTCGAAATGGTCGCTTGGCGGAGCTTGGAGGTAGCCTTCCTTAAAAGGTTCACCATGCCAGGCACGATAGCCTTCGTTCACGTACATATGGTTCATGTGTATGGGAATCCAAACGTCGGTGGTGGCGTCTGTTATCCGGTCGTAGACATGCTCGTCAATGATAAAATTATTGGTTAGCGTTTTGCCATACTCAATCATATACACGCCAGGTTGTGTGACCTGCGAAAGGTTGAATTTCACATAGTTATACTTGAAGTATGGTCCCCAAGGCTTTACCTCGCCACGGACCGCCTCTACGGTTTTTCCATTTTCATCGATACACAAGAGACGAGCTGTTGTCTGAGGTGTGTCAGCCTTATCGAGCTCTATGACAGCAACCTTTGGCTGGTGAGGCATATAGCCAACCTGAGAAAAGCCAATGTTCGGCTCACGAATCCATCCATCGACGGCATTAGGCTCTACCGTCCACGCAACGACCTTGCCTGTCTTTCCAGCTGGTAATATACTCCGTAAAACAAACCAACCGTTCTGTGCCAATATACGCCCGTCGTACAAGCTTAACTCCGCGTCATCACTTCTGACGCTAATCATTCGCTCCGGAGTATCGGTAGCCATTACCAACGTATGGCCTTTCTCTATGGGAAGAGGGTCGACAAAACGGTTCGTACCACGATCATCGTAGGTTTTGAAACCTTTAAACTGACGGGGCTTCTCACTATTCGGCCTGGTAACTGTCTGACTGACCGCATAGCGAGGCAATCGGTTCAGACGTCCATCCATGGTGAAAGTTTTCAGCCAGTATTTCGAAGGAAGGAATTCTATGTTCAGTCCTGCCTCTCCAACAAGTTTTTCGGGAACTGGCTTGTCCAGCCATACGGCGATCTCCACGGCTTTGTCCTTGGCAGTTACCACAATACGACTGTCGAAATCATATTCATCGTAGCGTAATGCAACTTCGATGGAACCTGTTTCTCGGTTTACTTTCCTGCTGACTGTCTTTGGGACAAGATCCCATTGCTCTGGAGTGTTGTTCAGGCGTATGGCACCACCTTGTACGGTTCGTTCACCATGATGGATAATCTCAATACCAGAGTTCTTCTCATCATTGAATCCGCCATTGAAGTTATTGCTGAACACCAAGATGTTAACACCTTGTCGCTCAAAATACTCATTCTCATTAAGTCGGAGGCCTTGTGCCATTGAGGTAACGGCAGACAAAAGAAAGGCAAAAAAGAAAGCTGTTCGTTTGTTCATGTGTTGATAACTAATTAAAACCGATATATCATTGCAAATATACAAATTATTTATAGATTTCAAGGAGCTAATTCTCTTTGTTTTGCCGCAATGATGCATTTTTAAAGAAAGATGATACATAAGCGAAAAACTTACCGATTGGAAACTCTGGCGATTCTTCGTTTATCTCTAGAAAAGTTTCATAGTTTCGGGAAAAGTTGTATCTTTGCAAAAAGGATGTATAGACACTTTCCTCTTCATTGCAATTTGCTGAAACTTAATATGAAATGAATAATCACAAAACCCAAACAGACATAATCATGAACATGAAAAATAGATTGATGATGTTGCTCTGCACCTTATTGTTGGTGCTCGGAGCAGAAGCACAAGAGTACAAGACCGTTACGGACATCAGCTATACGAAAAAGAACGACAGTTATGCCGTTGAGCGCCTTAAACTGGACATTTACTATCCCGTAGGGAAGAAAGACTGTCCGGTGATGGTGTGGTTCCATGGCGGAGGTTTAGAAGCCGGACAAAAAGAAATTCCTGCAAAACTAAAGGGGAGAGGGTATGTTGTAGTAGGCGTTAACTATCGCCTGCTTCCTAAGGTAACAGTAGACAAAACCATCGATGATGCAGCCGAGGCCGTTGCGTGGGTCTACCGTCACATAGGAGAATATGGCGGCGACAAACGCCAAATGGTCGTAACCGGGCATTCTGCCGGTGGTTATCTGGGAATGATGCTCTGTCTGAACAAAGAGTGGCTGGCGAGATACGACATGGATGCTGACTCGGTAATGATGTATGTACCATTCAGCGGCCAGGCTATTACGCACTATAATGTACGGAAAATGCAAGGGATTGACCCTCTGCAGCCTACCATTGATGAATATGCGCCACTCTATTGGGTACGTAAGGATTGTCCACCACTCATTCTGATATGTGGAGACAGGGAATTGGAACTTTATGGACGTTATGACGAAAACCAGTACTTGGCACGAATGATGAAACTGGTAGGCCATAACGACACATACCTATACGAGATTGACGGGCACGATCATGGAAGTATGGTGGAGCCTTCTTTCCACATCCTGGAAAGACACCTGAAAAGCATGATAGGAGCACGGACGAGTAGGAAGGAATAATGTATCGCCCGTGTTCCAATCATATCGTCTTTTAACTCTTTCGCCAGATATGCGAGCCTGATGCCTGATGGGTTGCCAATACCAACACCTCGGCTATTTGGACATGTGAAGGAGCGGAGGCCGCAAAAAAAACCACATCGGCTATATCTGCTCCCGTAAGCGGTTGAATTCCTTGATAAACCTTTTTGGCTCTCTCGGTATCACCACTAAAACGGACATTCGAGAAGTTGGTCTCCACAAGACCGGGCTTCACATTTGTAACGCGGACAGGCGTATCGAACAAATCCATGCGCAAACCGTCGGTGATTGTTTTCACGGCAGCTTTTGTGGCGCAATACACAGCTCCACCAGGATAAGCTGCATCACCAGCCACCGATCCGATATTGATGACGTGGCCACACCCACGGGCAACCATCCCCGGCACCACAAGACGGGTAATGAGCAACAAGGCCTTTACATTGGTATCTATCATCGTATACCATTGGTCAACGTCACCTTCCTGTTCTTTTTCAAGTCCCAAAGCCAAACCTGCATTGTTGACAAGTATGTCAATGTCTTTGAAGTCTGCGGGCAGATTGCTAATCATCTTCTCTGCCTCAAGTCGGTCGCGCACGTCAAAGGGCAGGAGCATGATATCAGAGCCGTATTGAGTTTGTAATTCGACTTTTAAAGTTTCCAATTTGTCAATGCTTCTCGCATTGAGAATAAGACGGTAACCATTAGCCGCAAATTTACGTGCACAAGCCTCACCAATACCGGAGGACGCACCAGTGATGAATACGAGTTTCTTGTTCATGTCGTTTGGTAAATTCGATTAATTGTATAAACTTGATTTAAATAAATATCTGATTTTATAAGATATACACAAGTTAATTAGACTTGTACTTTACTTACTTTTTGTTGATGATTTTCTGAAAGGCAAGCCGTTCGTCGCCATTGGCAAGATAGATGATTCCGCAATATGTGAAACCGTATTTCTCAAGCAAATGCCGCATAATGCAGTTGTCGCGATGAGTGTCAATACGGATGTTGTTTGTTTGCGTAAAGCAATACTCCAGAATCGCAGAGAGCACTCCCCGGCTTCCAAAGGAGCTTGCTATTCGATGAATAACGAAGTATGGATTATCCGTGTCCAGCCATTCACCTTGATAAATGGTTGCATAGGTTGGCTCAGGACTTGGAATGAATGCGAAGGTACCATAAGGTAGCTTGGTATCCTTGTCTTCCACAACATAACAATGTCCGTGGCTAATGTCGTTCGCAAAGGCATACTCATCAGGATAGCCGTTGATCCATTGATTTGTGTTTCCGCTTTTACGCATGGTCTGTCGTGCCTCATCAGCCAATAGCAACAGGGTGGGGACGTCGGACATCGTTGATTTTCTAATAGCGTATTTCATATAAATCTGAGTTTCAGGTTCATGGATAACATTTATCTTGATGCAAAGATAAATAAAAAACGTATCTATTTTGACTTTTTGCCAAAAATATTTTTTAGTTTCGCAAAAGATTATTATATTTGTGAACTTAATACTACAATAATAATACAACCATGAAAAGGATTATTGCTATCAGATTATCTGTATGGCTACTTGGAATAGCTTTCTCCTTGAGCATTATGGCACAAGAAAATGTGCATGCACAATCGGAGACATACCAGTGGCCTTCCGACGCTTTGGTAGTACAGAACCTTCATTCATGGCAAGACCTGAAGTTTGGCGTGTTGTTGCATTGGGGGCTTTACTCTGTTCCTGGTATTGTGGAATCGTGGTCTATATGCGACGAGGATTGGATTACCCGTGACACAACGCGCACCTACCAGCAATATATGGGTTGGTATTTCTCATTAGCCGATGAGTTTAATCCCACCCAGTTCGCCCCCGCACAATGGGCAGATGTTTGTAGTGAAGCCGGAATGCGCTACATGATTTTTACGACTAAGCATCATGACGGTTTTTGCATGTTCGATTCAAATGAGACAGATTTCACCATTGCCCGGCATGCGTTTCGGAATGATGACCGCAGAGATGTTCTGAAACATGTGCTCGACGCCTATCGAAACCGTAATTTCGTTGTAGGCACATATTTTTCGAAACCCGACTGGCATTCGCAAGATTATTGGTGGGATGTGTATGGCAAAAAAGGGCGAAATGTGAACTACTCGACAAAGCAGCATCCGGACCGATGGAACCGTTTCAAGCAATTCACCTATTGTCAGCTTGATGAGATTCTATCTCGTTATGGGAAGGTCGATATCCTTTGGCTCGACGGCGGGTGGGTTTGGCCCGACAATCGAGGTCAGGACATAGACATGCCGCGTATTGCCCAAATGGCGCGCAGCCACCAGCCGGGGATTATTATTGTCGACCGGACCATACATGGCCCTTACGAGAACTATCAGACGCCCGAGCGTACCATCCCCGAGACACAACTTGACTATCCATGGGAGAGTTGCATTCCTTTGAGTGATGATTGGGGATATGTAAGAAATCCACGTTGGAAAAGTGCCGGCAAGGTGATTGCCACACTAGTCGAGGTTGTCGCCAAAGGAGGTAATCTTGTATTAGGTATAGGACCGACGCCAGAAGGAACCATACAACCCGAAGTTGTTGAGCGTTTAAAAGAAATCGGTCGATGGTTACGCTTAAACGGCAAGGCCATCTATGGCACATGCCCTACGAATCACTACCATGAGGGAAATCTCTGGTTTACTGCCTCAAAGGACGGTAAAAGCCGCTATGCTATTTATCTGCCTAAAGAAGAAGAACCCATGCCACTCTCAATCACTTGGTCAAATAACATACCACGAAAAGGTGCTCGGTTGTTGGCTACTGGCATAAAGATGACAACCACGGTCAAAGGCAATCGAGCTACGGTCTTCCTGCCGAAGAACATGAAAAAAGAGGCATTTGCCCTTGAGATATTCTAATACTATTTGAACTGTGAACTCTATGGAGTATACTCACGATTTTATTAATCAACAAACTAAAAATACGCGTACATTATGACTACATCAACAAACAACAAAGGACAAGAGTCGTTGCCTTACAACGAATTTCTTGCCGCCATCAAGGAGTTCGTTCCTTCGGATCAGATTTACACTGATGAGCTTCGTACACTAGGATGGGGTACAGATGCTAGTTTTTATCGTGCAATTCCTAAGGTTGTTGTCCGTAGCGACAATGAACAACAGGTAGCCCGAATCATCCAAGTTTGTAATAAATTCAAACTGCCTTTTACCTTTCGTGCCGCCGGTACATCTTTATCAGGTCAAAGCATTAGTGATTCGGTGTTAATTGTTGCAGGAAAGCATTGGGAAAAATATACACTTGGACCTAATCAGGATACTATCAGCATGCAACCCGGTATTGTCGGTGCCCGTATTAACGAAATTCTAAAACCCTTCGGAAGAGTATTCCCGCCCGATCCTGCTTCTATTGGCAGTGCTATGGTAGGAGGTATCGTGTGCAACAACGCTTCAGGGATGAATTGCGGTGTACACGCCAATAGTGACCGAATGATGGTTAGTGCACGCATGATTCTCACCGATGGAACCATTGTTGACACGGGCGACGAGAAGAGTAAAGAACAATTCCGTAAGACTCATCCAGAATTTATCAAGAAGATTGAGGACTTACGTGATAGCGTGAGAGCTGACAAGGAATTAGCCGACCGTATCAAACAAAAATATAGCATCAAAAACGTAACAGGTCTGAATATACGCCCACTAATTGCCTATGACGATCCGTTCGACATTATGGCCCATTGCTTGGTAGGTTCAGAAGGTACGCTCGCATTCCTCTCCGAGGTTACCATGAAGACCCTCCATGACTATAAATACAAGGCGTCGGCTATGGTTTATTTCCTCACGATGAAAGAGAGCTGTGAGGCCGTTGTTGCCATGAAGAAGCTCAAGTCGGGTGATGAGGATTTGAAGATGAGCGCAGAGAACCTGATGGTAAAGAGTGCTGAGATGCTCGACTACATGTCATTAAACTCTGTTGACGATCCCGTATACTTGCAATATAAGAAAGATGTAGATGCAGGAAAGATAGAGGGTGTAGAGCCTGGTGACTATCACAACCTGACAGCAATCCTTACTGAGACGAAAGGCATTACCCACGAGCAGCTGCTTCATAAGATCGAATGTATAAAAGACTGCTTAAGCCAGTTCCGTCTCTATATTCCTGCCGAGTTCACAGAAGATCCGAAAGTTTACGGTAAGTATTGGGCTATTCGTTCTGGTATATTCCCATCTGTAGGTGGTACTCGTCCCGTTGGCACATCTTGTCTCATCGAGGATGTTGCATTCCCAATTAACAGTCTGCCAGAGGCAACCGTAAAACTCCAGAAAATGATTGCAGACCACGGTTATGACGATGCTTGCATCTATGGTCACGCTTTCGAAGGCAATTACCATTTCATACTAAACCAAAGTTTCAAGAGCGAAAGTGAGGTGAAACGCTATGAGGAGATGATGCGCGATGTGGCACGTCTTGTCGTTGAGGAATATGACGGCTCGCTTAAGGCAGAACATGGTACTGGCCGTAACATGGCTCCCTTCGTGAAGTATGAGTGGCGTGACAAGGCATATGACGTTATGTGCCACCTCAAAGCAATCTTTGACCCGCAAGGACTTCTGAACCAGGGTGTCATATTCAATGATGACCCAGAGTGCTTCATCAAGTGTCTTAAACCGCTGCCGGTGTTGGATTTCGACTTCGATCGTGTACCCGACGGAGGACATTATTTCCGTGAAGAGGGCGTTTCTACAGCCAAAGAGACTATCGAGGCCGTCAAACGAGCCAACAAGTGTATTGAGTGTGGATTCTGTGAGGTGAATTGTATGTCATGCGGTTTGACTTTATCATCGCGTATGCGTATCGCTATCCAGCGCGAGATTAGGGAGTTGGAAAGCACAGGCGCAAACCCTGACCGCGTGGCAACTCTTAAACGGCAATATAAATATTACGGAGATCAGACTTGTGCAACCGACGGGCTTTGCTCCACATCTTGTCCAATGAAGATTAACACCGGAGAACTAACTCACCTCATCCGTCAAATGGACATGCTAAACAATAAGACAGGATACAAAGTCGGTGAGTTTGCCGCTAATCATATGGCTGGCATAAAGTCTGGGCTGCGCCTCGTGCTGGATGTTGCCAATCTTGGCCATAGTGTTATTGGCACCAAAGCTATGAGCGGTATCTGCAATAGTCTTAATAAAATGGGAATGCCACTTTGGACACCAGCCATGCCCAAGCGGAAGAACCAGCCCAAGCCAGGTTCGCATGTAGGAAATGCTGAAAATGAGGACCTGAAGGTTGTATACTTCCCAAGCTGTATCAACCAAACCATGGGACTTGCCAAAGGGGCTCCCGTGAAGCGCTCACTCGTAGATGACACCTGCCAGTTGCTTAATAAGGCTGGTTATGAGGTTATTTTCCCGAAGGGAATGGACAAAATGTGTTGCGGACAAATCTGGGAGAGTAAGGGAATGCTCGATATTGCAGACCGTAAGAGTGCAGAATTGGAGGAAGCTCTTTGGGAGGCCAGCGAGCACGGAAGATATCCTGTTTTGTGCGACCAAAGCCCATGTCTGCATCGCATGAAGAAAGTTATCCATAAGATGAAGCTTTATGAGCCAGCCGAATTCATTATGGTATTCTTGAAAGACCGGTTGGAGTTCCATCCCATTGACCGCCACATTGCCTTACACATAACATGCTCGACTCGTGAGATGGGTGTTTCTGACCAGCTTATTCAACTAGCGCGTCTATGCTCAACAAATGTATATTTGCCTGAAGGCGTAGGATGTTGTGGCTTCGCTGGTGACCGTGGTTTCACATATCCAGAAATGAACAAATACGCACTTAGAAAGCTTCGTCCACAGATTGAACGAAACCACATCGAGATCGGATATTCAAATAGTCGCACCTGCGAGATTGGATTACAAAGCAATACTGGTATTCCATATATGAGTATCGTATATCTCGTCAATGAGTGTACTACCAAAAAGTAAGAATTGTTTCCTATTCGTGCTCTCTTTATTTACTGAAAAACAACAAGTATATGAAGTAGAGTGAAAATAATTGGCGGTTTTGCATGATTCTTCTGAATCTGTAGCAAAGCCGCCAATTGTGTATCAATTAGTATCTGTTAACTTAAGAATCCAAGCAAAGCACCAGCTGCAACGGCTGAACCAATAACACCAGCCACATTCGGACCCATAGCATGCATGAGCAAGAAGTTATGGCGATCATATTCAAGACCAATATTATTTGAAATACGAGCTGCCATAGGAACGGCACTCACTCCCGCATTACCGATTAACGGATTCAGTTTCTTGTCCTTTGGCAGGAAGATGTTCATTAGCTTTACGAAAAGCACTCCACTCGCACTGGCTACGATAAAGGCCATAGCACCAACGGCAAAGATGAAGCAGGTGTTAAGAGTAAGGAACTCGCTTGCCTGCGTTGAGCAACCAACGGTAAGACCTAATAACATAACAACAATGTCGTTAAGAGCTGATCCTGCAGTTTTGGCAAGACGGGTTGTCTTGCCAGATTCTTTCAGTAAATTACCGAAGAAAAGCATGCCAAGCAAAGGTAAACCTGAAGGAACAATGAACGTGGTGAGCAATAAGCCAATAATAGGGAAGAGAATACGTTCGGTCTGGCTTACATTACGGGCAGGCTTCATGCGAATAACACGCTCTTTTTTAGTTGTGAGCAAACGCATTAAAGGAGGCTGAATCAGTGGAACCAAAGCCATATACGAATATGCACATACAGCAATCGCACCCATCAAGTTAGGACTCAGCTTGCTGGACAAGAAGATGGCTGTAGGACCGTCAGCACCACCAATGATAGCAATACCAGCAGCCTGATTGGGTTCAAAGCCAAGTGCCAAAGCAAACATATAAGCGCCAAAGATACCAAATTGGGCTGAAGCTCCAATAAGCACCAGCTTAGGATTGGCAATCAATGCCGAGAAATCGGTCATGGCACCAATACCGAGGAACACAAGTGGTGGATACCACCCTTGGCGTACACCTTGGTAGAATATGTTCAAAACAGAGTTGTCTTCATATAGACCAATTTCCAAACCAGCATCAGCGCGGAAAGGGATATTACCAAGAATAATACCCAAGCCAATAGGCACCAATAACAGAGGTTCGAAGTCTTTCTTGATTGCCAAATATATAAGGATGGCACCGACAACAATCATGATGAGATTTCCACCAGTAGCATTGGCAAAGCCAGTATAGGTGAGAAACTCATTAAAGTTGCTTACGAGAAATTCTGTAAAACTCATAATAATTATTTGTCAATTATCAATTGCGTTCGGCTATTATTGTCACAATTCGGTTGCCTACACTGATAAATATAGAGGACTGAATACTCATACCTGTGATTATGACATTCTTCGCCATTTCATAAATATTCAATTATCCAATGGTCACAAGTGTGGAGCCTTCCATGACAGACTCACCTTGATTAACCATTACGGATGTGACTGTACCTGTATAGTCGGCTTCAATATTGTTCTGCATCTTCATGGCTTCGAGAACAACAACTGTATCTCCGGCATTTACGCTGTCTCCAACTTTAACCTTCACCTCAGAAATTGTACCAGGTAGCGGTGCTATGACCTTATGGCCAGCGCCTTCCTGCTTAGGTGCGGCTACTGGTGTTGAGGGAACTTCTGGCTTCACGAATTTAGCACCTTGTGAAACAGGTGGTACCACATGAACAGCTTGAGGTTTTACTGTCGCTTTAACAGGCTCCTTCATTTCTACTTCAAATGGAATGCCATTGACTGTTACTTTGGCAATATTGCCTTCTACATCTTCAATTTCAACTTTATAGTCGACGCCTTGAACTTTATACTCGTACTTATTCATAATTCTTATACTCTTGTCCATTTAGAATGTTTGGGGTTAATAGTGATGATGCCACTCTCAATATCATGTGCATCATCTTGATATTGTTTGAGGGCCATAGCAATAACTGCCATGTAGATTTCCTTGTTAACGAGGCTTGCCTGTTTACTCTTAAAGTCTGCCTCAGCTTTCTTAGCCGCTTCTATCGTTGCTGCCTGCTTTGACCTCTTTTCTTGTGCTTTCTTCTGAGCAGATCTATCAGACATAAACTTACCAAATAGTGAGAAGAAAACGAAAAGCAGTGTTAAACAGAAGAACACAATACCCATTGAAAGGACGGTGATACCAAATCCATGAGGGTCATCTCTTTTTAACTTTGCAGCTTTTGACTCAGTTATACTCTGCTCATTGGCAATGCCCGGAGTCACCATATCAGGCTGCATAACTCCCCAAACATACTTCCCACGCTCAACTTTCAACAAGGCATACGACTCATTTACACTAAGTCGCGGGATACTGACTGAATCAATAAGGTCGATGCCATTTCCATCATAGAGTGCAACCCAGTTTTTTCCAAGAGAGTCAACAGGCACAGCCAAATGTGTGGCGCCCCTTTTAGGGTTGCTGTTAAGATAAAGAACCAAGTGCTGACGGGCAGACATCACCGTACGCGGATCTCCACTAGGGATGATACACATTCGTTTGATGCGTTCTGGAGCACTGAGAGACTTGTCAAGGACGCTTTTATCGGTCGTAATGTACATGCCACGGACATTATAAGTAGAGAATGCAGTATTCTCTAATTCCATCCATGCGTCATGATTACCAAACTCGTCCTGTAAGCTTACAGTATTGTTGACCAGCACCTCGCTGATTCTGATGTTACGGGCACCTTGTCCGAACATCATTGCAGGAACTGCAAGCAATACTATTAACAGAATTCCGATTTTTCTCATGTGTTATTATATAGGCTTTTAATTAAATATTTATATCGAGTAATGGCCAGATCGTTACCCACAGAAAAATAGCACTATTATCTGTGCTGTAAATATTCGAAGGAACATACAAAGTGGATATACGGTAGAATAACCTAATGCAGGAGCCTCCTTTGAGCAGACGCTATTAGCATATGCCAGTGCGGGCGGATCAGTGTAAGTACCTGCCAACATTCCCATGATTGTAAAGAAGTTGAACCGAAATCTCATACGTGCAATAGGGCCAATGATAAGTATCGGGATTACAGTAATGAGAAAACCAGTGAGAACATAAAGAAGTCCATCACCCTCGACCACTGTATCTACGAATCCTGCACCAGCTTTAACACCCACACTGGCTAAGAAGAGCACAAGGCCAATCTCCCGAAGCATCATATTGGCAGATGTAGTTGTATATGTAACAAGTTTTACCTTATAGCCGTAACGACCTATTAGGATAGCAATAATCAGTGGGCCACCAGCTATACCTAATTTCATCGGGATTGGTATACCGGGAATAGCAATAGGAAGTGAACCGAAAATAATGCCCAAGAAAATTCCGACAAAAATAGTCGCAATATTGGGCGCGTCAAGACGACGGATAGAATTGCCCATAGCATCAGCAACACGATTGACAGCATCCTCAGGACCAACTACCATAATACGGTCACCAACTTGCAATGGAAGTCCTGCACTGGCAAATAAATCCATGCCTTGTCGCGTTACTCGAGTTACGTTCACGCCATGAACACTAGAGAAATGCATTTGCCCAAGAGTTTTACCATTGATAGAGGGTCTGGTAATAAGTATACGTTTGTTAACAAGTGGTTGATCCTGTTTTTCCCATTCAACCTCAATCTTTGGTCCGATAAAAGCCATAATAGCTTCTGCATCAGCCTCCGCACACACCATAAAAAGTTGATCGCCAATATGGAATACGGTATTCCGATTAGGTATGCTCACGTGTCCTTCATGCAATATACGTGAACAAACAAAGTCTCTATTCAAAAAATTGTGAACCTGCAACAATGTTTTTCCCTCAAGATATGAGTTTGTAACTTTCAAGAACATCTTGTGAGGTTTAACATTTGCATTAGCATTTTCAAGCGCAACAAGACGTTTTTCTTCTTTGTCCAAATCAATGTTGCAGAAATACTTAACCAATATAGTAGCGCCAATAATACCTAAAACGCCCAAAGGATAAGCACAAGCATACCCCGAGGCTATTTGAGGAACATCATTATTTGGAAATACTGTCGAAAGGGCTTCATTTGCGGCACCCAAACCTGGTGTATTTGTAACCGCGCCATAAAGTGTTCCTATCATCATTGGGAGATTATTAGGATTACTCGTATCGAAAAAAACGTAGTAACAAATAAACATTACGATAATGTTCAGGAGAATACCCAATGCTGCTAAACCGTTAAGTTTGACACCAGCTTTACCAAAACTCTCGAAAAAGCCTGGTCCTACCTGCAAACCAATCATAAACACAAAAAGAACTAAGCCAAAATCCTGAATAAAGGTCAATATGTTTTCAGGCGCAGTAAAGCCTACATGTCCTGCCACGATACCTGCGAAAAGAACGAACGTCACGCCAAGAGAGATACCTGCAACTTTAATCTTGCCTAAATATACCCCAACAGCAATAACTACAGCATATAGCAATACTATATGTGCAACCGACTCTGTGTTTGCGAACAATTGAATAATCCAATCCATTACGTATGTGCGAAATTGGTGCAAAGTTACCAATAATATTGTTTATTTAATAATTTTAGCAAAACATTTTTAGTGCAAAACCGTTAGTTTTTGAATTTTTCACGATTAAATATTATTTTCTGCCGAAATATTTGAGTGTATCAGAAAAAACTAGTATCTTTGCAAGCTGTAAGCGTAGTATTTTCTATTACAACTTATATAATATTACAAAACTATGTCAAACAACAAAGAAAAGCTCTTCACAGAGTTCCAAGCACCTACCACTCAACAGTGGCTGGACAAAATCCAGGTTGATTTGAAAGGGGCAGACTTCCAGAAGAGACTCGTTTGGAGAACAAACGAAGGTTTTAATGTGCAGCCTTTCTATCGCCGTGAGGATTTGGCAAACTTGAAAACACCTGACGCTTTGCCAGGTGAGTTTCCATTTGTTCGTGGCAACAAGAAAGACAACAACGTATGGTATGTTCGTCAGGACATCTTAGTTAATGATCCCGTCCAGGCAAATGCCAAGGCTCTTGACATCCTAAATAAAGGTGTCGACTCTCTAGGGTTTAAGGTTGAAGGCAGTCAGGTCAGCGCAGAGTTGGTTGATACCTTATTAAATAATATTCGATGCGACATCGTTGAAGTAAATTTCTCAACATGCCCAAGTCATGTACTCGACCTAGCCAATATTCTCGTAGCATACTTCGAGAAAAAGAATTACGACAAAGAAAAAGTTGTTGGCAGCATCAATTTCGATCCTCTTGTTAAGATGGTGATGAAAGGTAAAGATACCACGCCAATGCTCGAGGTTGCCCCGAAACTTGTAGAGGTACTAAAAGAGTATCCTTGCTTCCGTTGTATCTCAGTCAATACAGAGGCTTTGAATAATGCTGGTGCTTACATCGTACAGGAATTAGGCTATGCACTTGCATGGGGTAATGAGTATCTGCAACAACTTGTAGACGCTGACGTTGACGTTGACCTTGCTGCTAAGAGCATTAAGTTCAACATGGGTGTAAGTGAGAATTATTTCATGGAACTTGCAAAGTTCCGTGCTGCCCGTCTACTTTGGGCACAAATCGTGAAGCAATATGAGCCTAAGTGCGATTGTGCTTGTAAAATGATTATTAATGCAACAACATCTACATATAATCAGACTTTGTTTGATAGTTATGTGAATTTGCTTCGTTCTCAGACTGAGGCTATGAGTGCTGCTCTCGGAGGTGTTCACTCTATGGTGGTCACACCGTTCGATGTTACCTATGAAGAGGCAACTGACTTCTCTGAGCGCATTGCACGCAATCAACAGCTTATCATTAAGGAAGAGAGTCATTTCGACCGCATTGTAGATCCAGGTGCAGGCTCTTACTATATTGAGCACTTGACTGATGCTCTGGCTACAGAGGCATGGAAGATCTTCCTGAAAGTGGAAGAAGAGGGCGGTTTCCTCGCTGCAACAAAAGCAGGAGTCATTCAGGATGACATCAATGCTACAAATGTAAAGCGCCACGGTGATGCTGCTAAACGTAAAGAGTTCTTGCTTGGAACTAACCAGTTCCCCAATTTCACTGAAAAGAGTGAAGGTAAGCGTCCAATAGCATGTGGTTGTGGTTGTCACCCAGAAGGTGAGTGTGAGAATCCTCCATACAAGGCTATTAAGAGCACTCGTCTTGCTGCAGACTTTGAAGATCTGCGCATTGCTACAGAGGAAAAGAAAGTGCCAGTTGCATTTATGCTGACAATTGGTAATCTTGCTATGCGTCAGGCACGTGCTCAATTCTCATGCAACTTCCTGGCTTGTGCTGGTTACAAGGTTATTGACAATCTCGGCTTCAAGACCGTTGAGGAGGGTGTTGATGCTGCACTCGAGGCAAAAGCTGATATTGTGGTAATATGCTCTAGCGATGACGAGTACGCTGAGTATGCAATTCCTGCATTTAAGTATCTCAACGGCCGCGCAATGTTCGTTGTAGCAGGTGCTCCTGCTTGTATGGAAGACCTCAAGGCTGCAGGTATTGAGAATTTCGTACATGTTAAGTGTAATGTGCTTGAGACTTTGAAAGATTATAATCAGAAACTTGGTATTTAAAGAAGAGGAGACTTGAATTATGCGTAAACAGTTTAAAGATATTGATATCTATGCAGGCATCAAGGCTCAAGATGGTGCCAAGTGGGTAAAAGAAAATGGTATTGTAGAGAACTGGAAGACCCCCGAGCATATCGAGGTTCGTCCCGTTTATACAAAAGAAGACCTTGAGGGTATGGAGCACCTTGACTTCACAGCAGGTATTCCTCCTTATCTTCGTGGTCCATATTCAATGATGTATCCGTTCCGTCCGTGGACAATCCGTCAGTATGCTGGATTCTCTACCGCTGAGGAGTCGAATGCTTTCTATCGTCGTAACTTGGCTTCTGGACAGAAAGGTCTGTCTGTAGCTTTCGATCTGCCGACACACCGTGGTTACGACCCTGATAATGCTCGTGTTGTGGGTGATGTGGGTAAGGCTGGTGTATCTATCTGTAACGAAGAGAACATGAAGGTACTCTTTAGCGGAATACCCCTCAACAAGATGTCAGTTTCTATGACCATGAATGGTGCCGTACTGCCTATCCTGGCATTCTACATCGTGGCCGGATTGGAGCAGGGCGCTCAGCTCGAGGAAATGGCAGGAACCATTCAGAATGATATTCTGAAGGAGTTCATGGTACGTAATACCTATATTTATCCTCCCGCATTCTCAATGAAGATTATCGCCGATATCTTTGAGTACACTTCACAGAAGATGCCGAAGTTCAACTCTATTTCTATCTCCGGTTACCATATGCAGGAGGCTGGTGCTACAGCTGATATTGAGTTGGCTTATACCCTCGCAGATGGTATGGACTACTTGCGTACAGGTGTTAACGCAGGTATTGACGTTGATGCCTTTGCTCCGCGTTTGAGTTTCTTCTGGGCCATTGGTATGAACCACTTCATGGAGATTGCCAAGATGCGTGCAGGTCGTCTGTTGTGGGCAAAGATTGTGAAGAGTTTCGGCGCAAAGAACCCGAAGTCTTTGGCACTGCGTACCCACTCGCAGACCTCTGGTTGGTCACTCACAGAGCAGGATCCTTTCAACAACGTTGGTCGTACCTGTATTGAAGCTATGGCAGCTGTGCTGGGTCACACTCAGTCACTTCACACTAATGCTCTAGACGAGGCTATTGCTCTGCCTACCGACTTCTCTGCACGTATTGCCCGTAACACCCAGATCTATATTCAGAATGAAACCAAGGTATGTAAACAGATTGACCCGTGGGCAGGTTCTTACTATGTTGAGACACTGACCAACGAACTGGTACATAAGGCCTGGGAGCACATTCAAGAAATCGAGAAACTCGGTGGTATGGCTAAGGCTATTGAGACAGGTCTGCCCAAGATGCGTATCGAGGAGGCTGCCGCCCGTACCCAGGCTCGTATTGACTCTGGTGTTCAAACCATCGTTGGCACCAACAAGTATCGCCTTGAGCACGAGGATCCTATTGATATCCTTGAGGTTGATAACACAGCTGTTCGTAAGCAGCAGGAGGAAAGCCTTGCTCAGGTACGTGGTTCTCGTGACGAGGCCGCATGTCAGGCAGCTCTTAAGGCTATCACCGAGTGCGTGCGCGACTTCAATGAAGGCCGTAAGTCAGAGAACAATTTGTTGGATCTCGCTGTTAAAGCAGCCCAGCTTCGTTGTACTCTTGGTGAGATTTCAGATGCCTGCGAAGAAATCGTAGGTCGTTATAAAGCAGTAATCAGAACAATTTCAGGCGTGTATAGTTCAGAAAGCAAGAACGACAGCGATTTTGATCTCGCTTGTCAGTTGACAGAAGAGTTTGCCAAGAAGGAGGGCCGTCGTCCACGTATCTTTGTTGCAAAGATGGGTCAAGATGGTCATGATCGTGGTGCAAAAGTGGTTGCAACAGGTTATGCCGACTGTGGTTTTGACGTTGATATGGGACCTTTGTTCCAAACTCCAGCCGAGGCTGCCCGCGAGGCTGTTGAGAACGATGTCCACATCGTTGGAGCGTCTTCACTAGCAGCAGGTCATAAAACTCTGATTCCACAGCTCATCGAAGAACTCAAGAAGTTGGGTCGTGAGGACATTATGGTTATAGCTGGTGGTGTTATCCCAGCTCAAGACTATGACTTCCTTTATAAGGCCGGCGTTGCAGCAATCTTCGGTCCTGGCACCAGTGTTGCTAAAGCCGCTGTTGAGATGATGAAGATTTTGCTTGACAAAGAATAATCTTTTATAACAAAAAATAGGGTGGGGACTGTCAATTACAGTTTCCGCCCTATTTTTATGACATTTCATTTTCACTTTGCATTATTTGATAGCCCCAAGATGGTTTTCACTATAAATAAAGGAAGAACTAATGTGAAATGATGCTGTTGTCTGTCTTACTTCTCTTTATCTATGTTCATAAATGCGAGCCTTTGAGCCTGCTCAACAATGTAAGAAGCCATCACTTCATGTTGTTTGGATCTACCATTGATAAGGTTAAAAAATTCACAGAGATTTGCCTCTGTGCCACCAGTTTTGAGGATATGAACAATGCATAAGTTTTGTATGCCTACAGAATCGGAGAGGATATCTATGTCCGTACTGCCCAACTGGATTAGTGCAAGTTGGTATGCATCATCAGCATCATCGTGAAGCATTTGCTCGATGTCGGCAAGGGTGTTAAGCCCCATGTGACGAAGAGCTTTAAGATAGTGCAGTACAGAAGAAACATGTAGTTCAGCCTGATTAATTCCTGCAATACGGCGATTAAGATTATCAAATGGCCGCATACTAAGATAAGTACGGAAGGTGTCACCGTCAAGAGTAATCTGATCAAGCTGACCTTTTTTCATGAGTAGCTGTGTACGCCGATGGTAATCACTCACTGAGGAACGTATACGGCTGAACTCATTATCAGCAAGCTCTAACAGACCTGCAAGACGGCTGATATTTCTTTTGTACTCAACTGGTATGTCGATCTCAGACTTGTAGCCTATATCATGTTGTATAACCGACCATACATGCTGCAATGCAGTTCGCATCTGCAACTCAAATGGCATAGCATTCAACTCCGGATGTTGCGGGTCATAGTAGAGAGAGACTGGCAACTTACAAATATAGTGTAACGAATTGTAGCCAAAAGTATCATAATTGTGTATACGACGCTTATCTACAGAATTCTCCCAGTCGATATCGAAAAGAGCTTCTGCCATAGACGCAATTCTGTCAACATCTTCATTAAAAAAAACTATAATGCGCGCACCAAAGAGATCTGTGACATCTTTCACAGACTGATACTTATGCCCTTTACGCTCGAGTTTACCCACGAGGCTCTGTTCAGATTTCACTCGCGACTCGACAGCATTAAGTTCTATACCACTACTCTCGACTAGCTCGTTAAGTTTCTCCATTACAACCTTCTGCAGAATCTCTACAGAAGGTCGTATGGCTCGAAACTCTTCGAGTAAGATCTTAGTATGCAAGTCCAGCGCAAAATCGTCCATGCACTTTATGGGCGTATTTCGAAGAGATTAAAAAAACCAGTCATCATGAACACCTTGCGAATGTCGTCATTAATGTTCTTGATAATGACTCTACCTCCTTTGGCTGCAGCTTCTTTGCGCAATGCGAGGAAAAGGCGCAGACCAGAACTGCTAATGTATTCAAGTTTTGTACACTCAAGAATAATCTCCTTATCAGCTTCCTCATGCAAAGGTTTGAAACTGTCCTGTGCCTTTACAGCCGCAGGAGTATCAAGTCGCCCATTCAATGATGCGATGATACCGCCATTTTGCTCTTTAATATCTATAACCATAAAAGTTGTTGTTTTAAATTTAAGTATGGGAGACAGGAAAACAGAATTGAGTTTTAATCTCTCTTCTTACTAATTCCAATCTCCAACATGCTCAAATACTATATAATCTATTTCTATGTTTTATAAATCGTTCTGAATTATGAAGATGTTGCTAAATCCAGTCATATCGAACACTTTACGAATATCGTCCCTCATATTCTTTATAATGACTTTGCTTCCAACAGCTCCTGCGTATTTGCGAATGTTGAGAAGAATGCGCAGACCAGAACTGCTTATGTACTCCAGTCTCGAGCAATCAATTAGAATATCGTGTCCCGTACAATCGTTAAGAACTTCCAACTCTTTAGCGGTTTGCTCTGATGCAGTTGTGTCGAGACGACCTTCGAGTGTGACAATGAACTTGCCATCTTCCTCACGAAATGTTGTTTTCATAATCCTTCTATTTTAAATTGTTAATACTATTCTTATTCTCACTTATTACTCATACTCACATCTTTACGACGCTAACTCATTACTCTACAATCATAACTCATTGCTCTGTATCCTTAACTCATTGCTCTATATTTATAAGTTAGTACAATGGGTAAACGAGATTAACAATGAGCAGATTGGCTGCTAATAACACCAAGTGCATCCAAAACCCGATCTTGAGAAAATCGCTAAAGCGAAATCCACCTGGACCATAGATAAGCATATGTGTACTAGAGCCAATGGGGGAAGCAAAGCTGGTTGTTACGGCTATCATCAGAGAAATGACAAATGGCATGGGATTACATCCTAATGCAACTGCTTCCTGATAGACAATAGGAAAGAACACACCGCTTGCACCCACATCACTGACAAACTCGCTTACCAAAGAGGCGAGAACACACATAACAATCATTATTATATAGGGGTGGTGACCGCAGATATCTAACACATTATTGGCTATAACATCGGCAATACCTGTTTTGGTGATAGCCGTACTAAAAACCACCGTTGCACCGAGAATGAGCAGCAACTCCCATTCTATGTAGTTGACCACTTTTTGCATTCGGCAGCACTTAAAAATGAGCATAGCTCCTGCTGCAAGCATGGTGGTTGCCATAAGCGGTAGTACATGGAACGAAGACAAAAGGAACATTACGAGCAGAATAACAGATGCAATTATTGTCTTTTTTCCCAATTGAGGAACAAAGTGAGAATTAAAAAAGGTAAGGCTGCCCTTCGTAATCTGCTCAATCTCGCGATCATCTTTTGGAGGACACTCCAGCAGAAGCGTATCACCAGCTTCCAGTGTCACCTCACGAGGCTGCTGGTCAACACGCCGTCCTTGACGTGCTACGGCAACCAACACCATATCTGTACGGTGTTCAAACTTGTTTTCACTCATACGTGACCCTATCAAGTCGCTTCCAAAACCAATATATGCGGTACGCATTTTACGATTGTTATCAATCTCGCTGATACTATAGACATGATGGTCGGCAGCAACAAGATCGTGCGTTCGTTTTAGTTCCAACAATTCATTAATCTGTCCGGAATAAATAAGTCTGTCACCGCCAAGGATAAACTCATCATTGGGGACTGGTGAAATAATCTCTTTGTCAAAACGTACAATCTCAATGAGTGATCCACCACGCACATTGCGCAAATTAGCTTCGTTTACGGTCAATCCAACCGAGGGATTGTCTGTCGGCACAAGCAACTCAACTGTATAGTCACTAGTTGACTCGAAAGAACTCTCAGGTGACTCGCGCAACGGAATCATATTACGCAAAAGGACAACCAATCCAATTCCAACTATGGAGCAGAACATTCCTGGTATTAAGGGGGCGAAAAGATTCATGGAATGGCCTGTCTGATCTGCATAAAGACCGGAGATAACTAGATTAGAAGAGTTGCCTATAAGCGTACAGGTCCCACCTAATGTTGCCGCATAACTCAAAGGAATGAGTAGCCTTGAGGGCTGCGTGTTGAGACGTCGCGCCCAAATCTTCACAACGTCAATAAACAGAGCTACGACATTGACTGCGTTCAACAATGCACCTAAACTTGCAATGGGAACCATAAGCTTGACGATAGCCTGCTTGTAATTCTGCGGAATACCCAATAAATGTTTGGTTAGCCAATATAGCACTCCTGTCTGCATGAGACCCGCAATCACAATGAAAAAGGCAGCATGAACCACTACAGGTTCACTACCAAATCCTGCCATTCCCTCAGCCTCGGTAATAATGCCAAAAGTGAGAAGTACGGTCAGCGCGCCTAGGAATGCCACTTCGGCAGGAATACGCGTTCGCGACATCACGATGAAGATACTCAGCACCGTAATGATTGTTATCCATGCATAAAGGTTAAGCCCTAGAAAAATGATACTTCCCATATATTTCATTCAATTGCTTCGTTATTCGTTGAGAGTTTCTTGCGTAAAGTGAGCACATTCATATCGTCAATACGCTCATAATTCACAGAGTCCATTATCTGTCTTACAAGATATATTCCCAGTCCTCCTATCGGTCTTTCCGTCGCTGAAAGAGTGATGTCTGCATCCTCTTTGGTAGTAGGGTCAAAAGGCGTTCCACTATCCGTAATGATGAACTTGAGCCTAGCGTCGTTTGCAATCGCTCTGATAGTGATGAGTCCTTTCAAAGATTTAGGATATGCATAATTCATCACGTTCACGACTGCTTCCTCCATAGCAAGATTGAGGCTAGCGGTAGTCGCCATGTCAAAGCCAACACTTTCGCACACACGATCTACAAACATGTTCAGTTCTGGAATTGTTTCAATGTCATTGGGCAGTGTAAGGCTTTCACTGAGGCGTACCTCCAGATTCTCCTTTTTATATCGAATGGCCAACATGGTAAGGTCATCACTCTGTGCAGCCCCGTTCACAAACTGGCGAACACTGTCATTCAACCCTTGTATAGTCTGCTCAGCGTTTAACTGTTTATCCCTTATCTCATCAGCAGTCTTAAACATCCTATCTTCTCCATATTGCTCATGAGAAATGTTTTCTGCTTCGGTCAGGCCATCTGTATAAAGGAATATTGTAGTACCAGAATCAATGTGGGTTTCCTGGGCCTCATATTTGAAATCGCTTATAATACCAATAGGCAAATTAGATGAAACTGGAAGGAATCCTGTATTCTTGCTAATAAGCAAAGGCGCACAATGTCCTGCATTACAATATCGCAAACGTCCAGATGGCAAGTCAAGAGCCCCAACAATCAATGTAACAAAGAACATTGTGTCATTCATATCACTCAGAGCCTCGTTTATATGCATGACAATACGATAAGGCAAGCTCTCGTGCCTCGATATACTTCGGAAAAAGCTTCTGGTCATAGCCATAACAAGAGAAGCAGGAACACCTTTTCCGCTGACATCACCAATGCAGAAGAAAAGCTTCTCATCGCGGATATAGAAATCGTATAGGTCGCCACCTACCGCTTTAGCAGGGTCCAACATTCCGTACACGTCAATATCATCACGATCTGTAAAAGCCGGGAACTGCTTGGGAATCATCGCTAACTGAATATTTCTGGCAACCTGAAGTTCTCCCTGAATGCGTCCTTTTTGCTCATTAATCTCCTTCAGTTCCTCAATGCGTGCAGAGAGAGAATGCTGCATCACCTCAAACGAGTCGTGCATCGTCTTCATCTCATCCTGTGTATTAATCTCAGGTAAAGGAACCTCGATGTTTCCTTTAGCAATCTCATCAGCAGACTGTGCAAATAATGAGAGGGGCTTAGTCAGACGTTTTAACACCTTTCGACAGACATACGACAAGATTACCAAGCCTAATATCATCAAAAAGGCAATAGTAGCAAGAGCACCGATACCATTCGAGAAAAATTCGACAGAAGGGCAGATTATGCCAATTGACCATCCCATCCGTTTAATAGGAGCATAGAAAAGAACGCTCCTCACACCTGCATCTTTAATGATAGCCATCGAATCATTACCGGCCAACATGTCATATGCAATTCTATAATCAAGAGTATCAGATTGTTCAGACGTATAAGTGAACAACGTTTCCTTGAGAATCTTGCTCTGATCGGGATGAACGATAAAAGTACCCGAGCGGCTCACAACAAAGTTATACGCCTTTTCATGATACTTCATATTTGTGATAATCTTTGTAAGCCACTCTAGTGACACATCTGCCGTTACAATCGCGAAAATGTCACCATTTTCATCCTCAAGCGGATATGAGTATGTGGTCATGATAGTCTCACCACCGCCACTGTCATAATAAGGCTCACTCCAATAATCTGTTTTCAACAATTTGGGAATCTGATACCAATCCATATAATGATACTCATAGTCTGCAGTTCCCAACTGCATGGTATCTATTTCATTTCTATTATTACGATAGGCATAAGGTGAGAAAAACTTTCCCTTCTCTTTATAATAATTAGGCTCAAAAGCTATTGCTGAACCATAAATAGTCGGATTCTGCTCAACAATACGCTTGGCTATCTCGTACATCTTCTCTGGCTCTTTCAAATGGTTCTTAATCTCAAAGATGTTGTTCTGAATAGCCACCTCGACTGAATAGAGAACATTATTGATACGCAAAGATGAATTTTTAAGTACGCCTCTTCCATGGCCCTTAGCCTCGGAAATAATACCCACCGACATAAAGAAAGCAATAACCAGTATAATCGTAATGAATATAATGGCAGAAGTCAACACAACCCAATAAGTAAGTCTTGTGCTGAACGAATCATTTGTATGGAATGATGGAAACCTCATGGCTTTACGATTTGTTGATAGGTTACAGGTTTCTTAATGAACCCGCTCGATAATAACAAATTATTTGCCAATTTGAGAGCATCCTTCTCAAGTTTATATGTTCTTTTCCCAGTTTTTTTGTCTATCATACTGTTTAAATACTCGCGTAACATCCAACGCTGGACCAGCTTGTTAGTTTTCACATCATCATAATCTGTCATATTCATGACAATATCAATTGTTTCCTCAGGATGGGCAGCCGCCCATTCCCATCCCTCGCGTGTTGCCTTGACAAACTTCTCCACTTCTATTTGATGCGTCTTATAATACTCCAGGGTCGTGTACAGACCATCCTCGGGCACATTGTAGCCAATATCTGAGAAATAGAGAAGATTCTCACTTGGCATTCTAATTCCTGAGGTCTTCAGTTGGAAATATTCGTTATATTTCATTGCCATAGTAGCATCTATGGCTCCAGAGACAAACAAGTTAACGTTCTGAATAAATGGAATCCATTCAATGCTTAGTTTATGTTGCTTCTCCAAAATCATTGCCAACTCGCAGAACCCAGCCTTCCATCGACCAATGCGCATACCATTCAGACTCTGAATGTTCCTAATGGGTTTATGCGAGATAATCATCTGATTGTTATTCTGCGATGTTTGTTGTACATTCACCAGATGAAAGCCATTATCAATATGGCACATCGCCGTAGTCAGGTGATGGGTAATCAAATGGCATTTCCCTGCTTTCAACAGGTTAATACATGAGTTGGAAGCGTATGGATGCTCAATTCTAACTCTCAGGCCTTCTTTTTTATAGAAGCCCTTCTCAAGTGCTACATAATAGCCCGCAAACTGAGATTGTGCTGTCCATTGCGGTACAAAGACTATCTCTTCCTGTGCCTGAGTTATGCACACAAACATCAGAGCAATCACAAAGGTAAACACTTTCAATCTCATAGGCCAAATTATTTAGCATGCTAAGGTATTAAAAAATGATGAAACAAACAAATATTAAAGAATGTTTAACAATCAAAAGGCCTTTGAGTGTTTTTTTCTACAAAAAACAAAGAACTCCCAGAAAATTGAGATTTCTGAGAGTTCCATTTAATTATCGTTTTCGATAGCAGATGTTTCGATTAACCCTTAATTGCAGCTACACCAGGAAGGACTTTACCTTCGATGGCTTCAAGAAGAGCTCCACCACCAGTAGAGATATAGCTCACTTGATCAGCAAGTCCAAACTTGTTGACGCATGCGACAGAATCGCCACCACCGATGAGCGAGAAAGCACCTTCCGCTGTTGCCTTAGCAATAGCATCACCGATAGCACGGCTTCCAGAAGTAAAACTGTCACACTCAAACACACCTGCGGGACCATTCCAAAGAATAGTCTTGGCGCCATTAATAGCCTCAGCAAATGCTTTCTGACTCTCAGGACCAGCATCAACACCTTCAAATCCTTCAGGAACCTGACTGGACAAGCAGGTGATAATCTCAGAACCGGGCTTTACGGTCATAGTACCGAAATCGAGACCATTTGTTGCAGTACAGTCTGAGCCAAGAACAAGTTCCACTCCGTTCTTCTTGGCAAGTTCCTCTACGCCCAGAGCAACATCTAGTTTGTCAAGCTCAACAATAGAATTGCCAATTTCACCACCATGAGCCTTGGCAAATGTATAGGTCATTCCACCACAAAGAATGAGTTTGTCGACTTTGCCAAGCAGATTCTCAATGATTCCAATCTTAGAAGAAACCTTTGATCCACCCATAATAGCTACGAACGGGCGTTTGATATTAGATAGAACGTTGTCTACAGCCTGTACTTCCTTCTCCATGAGTAGACCAAGCATCTTGTTGTCTGCATCAAAATAATCAGCAATAACAGCAGTCGAAGCATGCTTACGATGAGCAGTTCCGAAAGCGTCCATCACATAGCAGTCAGCATAGCTGGCCAAAGTCTTGGCAAACTCTTTTTGGCTAGCCTTCATTGCTTTCTTAGCATCTTCATAGCCAGGATCTTCCTTGTCAATTCCTACAGGTTTTCCTTCCTCCTCAGCATAGAAGCGAAGATTCTCAAGCAACAGCACCTCACCAGCCTTCAAAGCATCGGCCTGCTCCTTTGCTTTAGCGCAGTCGGGAGCAAACTGAACCTTTACGCCCAAAGCATCGCTGACAGCATCAACAATCTGACCCAGAGAGAACTTTGCATTCACTTTGCCCTTTGGCTTACCCATGTGGCTCATAATAATAAGGGCACCACCTTCGTTAAGCACTTTCTTCAAAGTGGGAAGTGCACCGCGGATGCGGGTGTCGTCGGTGATTTTACCATTTTCGTCGAGAGGTACGTTGAAATCTACACGTACGATTGCCTTTTTACCGGCAAAGTTGAATTCATTAATTGTCATAATACCTAAATATTTAATTGTGATTAGAATTCATAATAACGACGCAAAGTTAGTCATTTTAATCGACAATCGTCCAACTATCATAAATTATTTATAAAAAATTTGCGTCTCACATGTCAATTTGTAACGTCAAGTTTACATTTCCAATCATATCAGCTGCTCTTTCAAACAGCATTTAATTTGCTTAGGTGGAATGATCAGCTGAGAAAAAGTACAAATAAATTTGTTTATTCGCATGCTTATTTGTACCTTTGCTCCATCATTCATTTATTAAACTTTATATTAGCAATGAAAGCAATCAGTACAGACAAGGCGCCTGCTGCTATCGGACCATACAGTCAGGCTATTGAGGCAAACGGATTCGTTTATGCTTCCGGACAGTTACCCATTGACCCCGCAACAGGAGCATTCCCAGAGGGAGGTATTAAAGAGCAGACCCGCCAGTCGTTGCTCAACGCACAGGCTATACTCCAAGAGGCTGGCCTCGACCTGAAGAATGTAGTAAAGACTACTGTTTTGTTAAGTGATATTGCCAACTTCGGCCCCATGAACGAGGTGTATGCAGAGATGTTCTCTGCTCCTTTCCCCGCTCGTTCTGCCTTTGCTGTGAAGGATCTGCCTAAAGGGGCATTGGTAGAGATTGAATGCATTGCGGCCAAATAAGACAGAAACATTAAATAAAGAGTGGAGAATTGAAAGATTCTGTTTTGATACTTAGTGGTGGTATGGACTCCACCACTTTGCTTTATGAGCAACAGCAACGAATCGCATTGGCCGTATCTTTTGATTACGGCTCAAACCACAATGCCCGAGAGATACCGTTTGCCAGTCTTCATTGTGAGAGATTAGGCATTGAACACCTTGTGATTCCTTTGTCATTCATGGCCCAGTATTTCGAGAGTTCGTTGCTTAAAGGTGCTGATGCTATACCCGAGGGCAATTACGCAGATGGCAACATGAAGTCCACAGTGGTTCCTTTCCGTAATGGAATCATGTTGTCTGTGGCAATAGGACTAGCTGAGAGCCGTGGCTTAAAACATGTAATGATGGCCAATCATGGCGGCGACCACACCATCTACCCTGACTGCCGTCCTGAATTCGTAAGTGCAATGAGTGAGGCAGCCCGAACCGGAACTTTCCCAGGTATCACTCTGATTTGCCCATATACAAATTTGACAAAAGACCAAATAGCCCTCCGTGGCCACAATATGGGCATCGATTATGCTGAAACATGGAGTTGTTATAAAGGCAATGAACTCCATTGTGGCAAGTGTGGAACCTGTATGGAGCGGAAAGAGGCATTGCAGAAAGCTGGGATAGTTGATACCACTGAGTATGAGGAATAGCACATCTGCCTTTCTGTTCCCGTTCTATTTTCCATTACAAGTAATATTTACAAGGGTTGTGTGTGGATAATCAATTCTCCTGGTAAAGATTACTTGTAATGTTTTTTTATTATCAAGAAAAAGAAGGCTGGGAAATAATAAGTAACGTTGAGCATTCATCTTTTTCTAGAGGCACACATTCATCGAAAACAGAAAATGTCACATTGTCACATTGTTGCACCCGGGCGTATTTATTGAGAGTCCCTCCACGCACCCCACGAAGGAGAAGAGTAGGGGACTCAAGGTTTAAGAAGAATGATGACAAGGACAAGGACAAGAATCAAGGATAATAATAGTAATAATACTATAATTAATAATTATTAATATAATATATTAATATATGTTAATTTCAATTTTGGTATTACCCCTGTCCTTCCTTCCGCGCGAGCTGACACAATATTACGCATGGGTGCAACAATGTGACAATGTGACAAAACAATGTTAAAAGGCAACTCTAGCATCACAGAGGGCATCTCTTGCTTCCTAAAGGGCATCTTTATTTCATTTGAGAGCGATTGTGGGGCTTCTCGCAGGTAGAGTACTCCAGACACAGATGCTTCAACAACTTCGCCGTTAACATGCTGGGAAACAGTGTAGAACACAATTGATTTCCAAAAAGCTGTGTATCAATGTTCAGAGAACAATAGGCACACAGCTATCTTTATTTTGAATTAGTCGAACTCACGTTATAATTAGCAACCATATGGGACTAATAGTATATAGTTCCTTCAATCAAATTAATTCCATTTTTCATACAAAAGTAGGATTATGACAGATAAAAATAATCAAATTCAAAGTTAAACCAACAAAAACATTAAAATTATTAAGAATTAATGAAAAAAATCGACAAAAAACTTGATTAGTATTAATATTTTTCTTATATTTGCATTTTAAAAATAGAGACTGTTTATTAATTTTTTAGGTATGGCGAAGTACAACATTACGGAACGGAAGGACAAGGGAGCTGCATATCGCAGTATGATTAGCCCTAGACTAATGGATGAACTGAAAGAGAGAATATTAGCTGTGATTCTCATTCAGAAAAAGTACAAAGACAAAGATTACTCAGCAAAGCAATTAGCTGAGGATCTGGGCACTAACACGCGTTACATTTCGGCAGTGGTAAATGTTCGTTTTCACATGAACTACACGTCATTTGTTAATAAGTTTAGAATCGAGGAGGCAATGGCTTTACTTGTCGACCGAAGATACGTTGACCTAAATATGGAAGATATCAGTGATATGGTCGGATTCACCAACCGCCAGTCATTCTACGCTTCTTTTTATAAGTTCAACGGAATGACACCCAGGGAATACAAGTTACGCCATCTACCTCAGGACAAAGAGAAAAAAGTTAAGAAAAAAGCTACCAATAATTAAAATGTCAAAAGATTTTAGATATTCAGACGATAGATTTGCAGACATTCAAATGCTTCGCTATCGTCTGAAGGATTTTGAAGCGCTCTCATTGAGGCAAAAGATACTAATATACTATTTGTCGGAGGCAACATTATGGGGACGCGATATCACTTTTGATCAGTTTGGCAAATACAACCTCCGCATCAGAAAGATGTTGGAGGTTGTATTTGTATCATATCAGGGTGATAGGAAAGATGAGCAGTTTTTAGCTTTAGAGACCTATTTGAAGCGGATTTGGTTCTCCAATGGAATTTACCATCACTATGGATGCGAGAAGTTTGCCCCTGGCTTTACAGAGGATTATTTGAGAAAAATATTGCATGACATTAACTACACAGCCAACGTTGAAGACTTGATGCCCGTAATATTCAATCCATCCTATCTGTCCAAAAGGGTAAACAAAACCGACGGCGAGGATTTGATTCTGACTTCTGCCTGTAATTTCTATGATGGTGTGAGCCAGAAAGAGATTGAGGATTATTACAATGCCATGAAAAGTGGCACAATAACTGAAGAGATTCCGTCATACGGGTTGAACTCTACTCTTTGTAAAAGGAATGGTAAGATTTCAGAGGACGTTTGGCATTCTAATGGGAAATACGGAGCTGCTATTAAAATGATTGTTAATTGGTTAGAAAAAGCAGCCGGCATTGCCGAATCAGAGCAACAAAGAAAGACAATAGAGCTATTGATAAAGTATTATAACACAGGTATTTTAAGTATTTTCGATGATTATTCAATTGAATGGCTTCAGAGTTGCAATGAGCGCATTGATTTTGTAAATGGTTTCATTGAGGTTTATGGAGATCCACTTGGAATCAAGGGCTCATGGGAGGGGATTGTAGAATATAAAGATCTCGAGGCAACAAAACGGACACAAATCATCTGCGATAATGCCCAATGGTTTGAGGATCATTCTCCAGTTGACTCCCGATTTAAGAAACCAATCGTTAGAGGTGTAACCGCCAATGTAGTATGTGCAGCCATGCTCGGAGGTGATGAATATCCATATACAGCAATAGGTATCAACCTTCCAAATGCTGATTGGATTCGTGAAAAATACGGTAGTAAGAGTGTTACTATCGGTAATCTAACGGAAGCATACTATCTATCAGCCAAAAACAATGGGTTTTACGACGAATTTGTTGTAGATAAAGAGACGTTGACAAAGATTGAGCAATATGGCTGCATATGCGATGACTTACATACCGATTTGCATGAATGTCTTGGACATGGTAGCGGGCGAATACTCGCAGGTGTCAGCGCAGATGCTCTCAAAGCATACGGAAGCACTATTGAAGAAGCACGTGCAGACTTGTTTGCCCTTTATTACATTGCTGACCAGAAATTATTTGAGCTTGGCTTGACTCCAGACAAGGATGCATATAAGTCGCAATACTATACTTACATCATGAACGGACTGATGACTCAACTGACTCGCATTAAACCTGGACATCAAATAGAAGAAGCTCACATGCGCAACCGAGCTCTCATTGCCCAATGGTGTCTTGACAATGGTCAAACCATAAAACTGGTAGAAAAGAACAGCAAAACATACGTACAGATTGAAGACTATTGCGAGCTTCGTCGTTTATTCGCGAGATTATTGGCTGAAATTCAGCGCATTAAGAGCGAGGGGGACTACGAAGCTGCAAAAAATCTTATCGAACGATATGCAGTCAAGGTTGACCCTGTATTGCATTCAGAGGTACTTCAACGCTATAAAAAACTGAATCTTGCTCCTTACAAAGGTTTTATCAACCCTGTCATGCTGCCAATCAAGAATAAAAAAGGAGAAATAATTGATATAAAGCTCGATTACACGGAATCGTATGAGAGCCAAATGCTCAGATATAGCCGTGACTATGCGGCGCTAATTTAGTTATGTATACACCTATTAAAAGCCATCATGACGGAAGAAACGCATCAGAAATTAAAAGAGATTAAACAGTCTTTTCGGTTGTTGATGAATGGAGTAACCTCACAATCAATGCGTGAGAAAGGCGTCGACTACCATATCAACTGGGGAGCATCGCTCGGACATTTGCAGGAAATGGCCCAGGAGTATGGGAAAGATTACGATTTGGCGATCGAACTATGGAAAGAGAACATACGTGAGTGTAAGATTCTCGCCACAATGATTATGCCTGTGGAGAAAATGTCACTCGAACTAATTGACTTGTGGATGGAACAGACCCCGTCACAGGAGATAGCTGAGATTGCCTCATTCCATCTATATCAGCATTTAGACTGCGCAGCCGTTGTTGCCTTTAAATGGATAGCTTCCGATAAGCCTTTGTATCTGATATGTGGTTTTCATCTCCTTTCACGTCTTTTCTATCAAGGAATGGTACCGGACGAACGAGGCATCAGTGAGTTTCTAGATCAAGCATCGACAGCACTTTGCAGTGAGCATTTGGGCGTCAAGCATGCCGCATATGCTTGTGTCCATCGCTTTGCGATGTTAGGCAACATGGAGGAGAGAATAGTGGAAAGTATGTTGAATAAACTGGATTTATAACTTTTTTAATATCTTTATTACGGCATCTCAGAAAAAATTAGTAATTTTGTGCGGATTATTGAGAATTAATCTGCAATGAAGGAGAATGTCAAGTCAACGGTGAGGCAAATTCTCACATCGTATTTGGAATCGAATCACTATCGCCGCACGCCAGAAAGGTATGCTGTGCTTGACAATATATATAGTTTCAATGGTCAATTTAGTATTGATCAGCTTGACGAAAAACTTAAGGAACAAAATTTCCCAGTTAGCAGAGCAACTCTATATAATACTGTTAAGTTATTCTTAAAGCTTCGTTTAATCGTCAGACATCGAATAGGAAAGACGACTAAATTTGAGGCATGCTATGCAAATTCCAGCAAGTGCTATCAAATTTGCACCATGTGTGGCAAAACTTCTGAGGTAAAAGCTCCTGCTGTGAAGGAAGGCATTGAGAACACTCATCTGAAACGTTTTCATCCTGATGTGTTCACCATGTACATATACGGTATTTGTAGCACATGCCTTGCTCTTCAAACACGACAGAAAAGAAAAAAAACAAAGAATCATATAAAATAGAATCATTCATGAAAACAGGTAAGGTAGACGTTCTGCTGGGACTTCAGTGGGGCGATGAAGGTAAAGGAAAAGTAGTTGACGTATTAACCCCTAACTACGATGTGATTGCAAGGTTCCAAGGCGGACCGAATGCCGGTCATACACTTGAGTTTGAAGGGCAGAAATATGTGCTACGCAGTATTCCCTCTGGTATTTTTCAAGGAGATAAAATTAACATCATAGGCAATGGCGTCGTACTTGCTCCAGATTTATTTATGAAAGAGGCAAAAGACTTGGAGAAGAGTGGCCATGAGTTGCGCTCAAGACTGCATATTTCGCGTAAGGCTCATCTCATCATGCCTACACATCGTCTGTTAGACGCTGCATACGAAGCTGCCAAGGGTAAGAGCAAAGTTGGAACGACAGGTAAAGGTATCGGTCCGACATATACTGACAAGATTTCGCGTACAGGCCTCCGGGTAGGCGACATTTTCGACAATTTCAAAGCTAAGTATGCTGCCCATAAGGCCCGTCATGAGGCTATCCTAAAATCACTTGACTACACCGATTACGACATTACCGAAGTTGAAAAGATATGGATGGAAGGCATTGATTATATGAAGCAGTTCCAAATAGTTGACTCTGAGCATGAGGTTAACAATATAATTCGAAGCGGAAAGAGCATTCTTTGCGAAGGGGCTCAGGGAACAATGCTTGATGTAGACTTTGGAAGCTATCCATTCGTAACTTCTTCCAACACAATCTGTGCAGGCGCATGTACCGGACTTGGCATTGGACCAAATAAGATTGGTGAGGTTTTCGGCATCATGAAAGCTTATTGTACGCGAGTAGGAGCCGGTCCCTTCCCAACTGAACTTTTCGATGAGACAGGAAAGAGAATCCGCGATTTGGGACATGAGTATGGTGCTGTCACTGGACGAGAGCGACGTTGTGGCTGGATTGATCTAGTCGCTTTAAAGTATGCAATTATGGTAAACGGTGTCACACAGCTAATCATGATGAAGAGTGATGTCCTAGATGGTTTTGATACCGTCAAAGCATGTGTTGCTTATAGGCAGAATGGGCAGCAGATTGATTATTTCCCCTATAACATTGAGGAAGGTATTGAACCTGTGTATCGAGAGTTTCCCGGATGGAACGCTGATATGACAAAGATGACTAGTGAAGATGAATTCCCGATAGAATTCAAAAATTATATTGCATTCCTTGAAGAAAAATTAGAGACCCCTATTAAAATTATTTCTATCGGTCCTGACCGCGACCAGACAATTATTAGATAATAAATAAATGGCACAGAAACCTAGTATACCTAAAGGAACGCGTGATTTCTCTCCAATAGAGATGGCCAAGCGCAATTATATTCTCAACACCATCAAGGAAGTGTATTCCCTTTATGGATTCCAACAGATTGAGACTCCAGCAATGGAGACTCTTCAGACATTAATGGGCAAATACGGAGAAGAAGGTGACAAATTGTTGTTTAAGGTACTGAATAGTGGTGACTTTCTCTCGAAGGTGTCTGATCAGGAGATTGCAGAACGTAATGTACTTCACTTAGCATCACGTTTATGCGAGAAAGGTCTTCGCTACGACCTAACCGTTCCCTTTGCACGTTACGTGGTAATGCACCGCGAAGAACTTCAATTACCCTTTAAGCGCTTTCAGTGTCAGCCTGTTTGGCGTGCAGACCGTCCGCAAAAAGGCCGTTACCGCGAGTTCTATCAGTTTGACGGTGATATAGTTGGCTCTGATTCATTGCTCAACGAAGTAGAGTTAATGCAGATTATTGACACTGTATTCACACGTTTTGGTTTCCGGGTGCTAATCAAGATTAACAACCGCAAAATACTCTCAGGTATTGCTGAGGTGATTGGTGCTGCTGACAAGATCGTAGATATTACGGTAGCAATTGACAAACTAGATAAAATAGGACTTGATCATGTCAATGAAGAATTGCGTGAGAAAGGCCTGAGCGAAGAGCAGATTAAGAAGCTTCAACCAATCATATCACTTGAAGGTAATAATAATGAGAAACTGAATGTGATTGCTGAAGTGCTTAGTACAAGCGAGGTTGGTTTGAATGGCATTGAGGAGATTCGTTTTATTCTTGACACATTGAAGATGACAGCCTTGAGAAATGAGATTCAACTGGATCTTACTTTAGCTCGCGGACTCAATTACTATACGGGCGCAATCTTCGAGGTGAAGGCAATGGATGTCCAGATTGGCAGTATCACAGGAGGTGGACGTTACGATAATTTAACGGGCATTTTTGGTATGCCTGGACTTTCGGGTGTGGGTATCTCTTTTGGAGTAGATCGTATCTTCGATGTGCTTAACGCACTCGATATCTATCCCAAAGATGCTGTTGTTGGTACCAAACTACTTTTCATCAATTTCGGATATAGAGAGATGACCTATTGTCTGCCCATTATTCAGCAGGTTCGCAATTATGGTATCAGCGCAGAATTGTATCCCGATGCGGTAAAGATGAAGAAACAGATGAGCTATGCTAATGTCAACCATATTCCTTTTGTTGCTTTGGCTGGTGACAACGAGATTGCTGAAAGCAAAATTACACTGAAAGATATGCGTACAGGCGAACAGACTTTGCTGACTGTAGAAGAACTTATCGAGAAGATAAAAGTGTAATTGTTTAATATTTTTAGAACTGTTTTATGAAAAAAATCCTGTTATTACTGTCATGCTTGACAATGATGTTTATATTGACTTCGTTTGTACAAGTTCACAAGACCACAATTTTTATTATCGGTGACTCAACCGCAGCAAAAAAAGATTTGTCGAAGGGAAGCCCTGAACGAGGATGGGGGATGGCTCTACAACAGTATTTCAACGAGGATTTTATAGTAGTCGATAACCATGCTGTAAATGGTCGTTCTAGTAAAAGTTTTATTGACGAAGGACGTTGGGACAAGGTCCTTTCACTTATGAAACCAGGAGACTTTGTTATTATCCAATTCGGACATAATGACGAAAAACCTCATGAATCACGTCATACTGACCCTGGTTCGACGTTTGACTATAACATTGCAAGATTTATTCGCGAAACACGCGAACATGGCGGCATTCCTGTTGTAATGAACTCTGTGGTTCGACGTAATTTTTTCCATGAAGTACCAGCCAATGCTGATGACGAAATGCTACGCAACACAACCTTTAAGGATGGCATTAAGATGATAGAAGGTGATACATTGGTTGACACACATGGACTTTATGCCGTGGCTCCACGCGATGTAGCTCAACGTATGAACTGTTTTTTTGTTGACGCTAACCGTATTACCCACGACCTTGAACAGTCATTGGGACGTGAAAAGTCAAAGAAACTGCATATGTGGTATAAGCCTGGTGAGCATCCTGCGCTACCCGATGGACGTCAGGACAACACACATTACAACGAGTACGGTGCTTCAATTGTTGCTGGCTTATTAGCTGATGCGCTTTGTGAGGAAATTCCATTATTATCAAGCTATCGCAAAAAACTATGAAGAAATCAGGAAATGGCTGTATGAAAGTTTTGGGCATTCTCATGACTGTCATTGGCATAGGGGGCGTATTGCTCTGCATCTTTGGCATGTTCGCTTCTGAGGAATCACTAGACCGTAAGCGTGCAGAGTACTCAGAGTGGACAAAAGAGATGATGGCATACGAGGAAGATTCTCTGAAAACTGCTCGCTATGCAGAGTTTGAAAACTTGATGATAGAAGCTGAACAGACAGGCGATACCTTAAAAGCTGCAGAGATGCGTGATAGTCTTGAATTGTATGCTCCGCCTCCTCAGCGCGGTGTAATTGGTTTCAATATTGCAGGAGCATTCCTCATGATACCCCTTGTTTTGTTTGGCATAATTGCATTGGTCGGCATTATTTTGCTTGTTACAAGCTTGCGCAAAGCACGTAAAAAAAATATGGACTATCGATAATAAAAAAATAAATCCCACTTTTTCTTGCGGATTTTATTTTTTGTCTGTATCTTTGCAAAAACAATTATATTTATTCTAACAACAAACCATTATGAAGAAAAAGTTTATTTGTGCCGTTTGTGGATATATTTACGAAGGCACCGAGGCACCAGAGAAGTGTCCTATCTGCAAAGCCCCCGCATCAAAGTTCTCTGAACTGAAAGAAGATGGTGATACTACCTATGCCACCGTTCACCGCATTGGTGACGGTAAGCCTGATGGGGTTAGTGAAGAGATGATACAGGATCTCCGCAACCATTTCAATGGTGAGTGTGGCGAGGTTGGTATGTATTTAGCTATGGCTCGTCAGGCTGATCGTGAGGGTTATCCCGAGATTGCAGAAGCTTTCAAACGCTATGCATTTGAAGAGGCTGACCATGCATCACGTTTTGCAGAACTACTGGGCGAGTGCGTATGGGACACCAAAACTAATCTTGAAAAACGTGCTGCAGCAGAGGCTGGTGCTTGTGAAGACAAATTCCGCATTGCCAAAAACGCCAAAATGGCAGGCTTCGACGCTATTCACGACACTGTTCATGAAATGGCTAAAGATGAAGCCCGTCACGGTGCTGGTTTCTCCGGACTGTTGAAGCGCTATTTCGGCAAGTAAATTTGATAGAAGTAAGTAGTTTGGGATTCTCCTCATGAGGGAGAAAGGAATGGCATTGGTAGAATCTACTTAGTTTTCGTTTCTTCGCACCTTTGAGTATCCCTAACTACTATACTTCTTTTATTCTATGAATAGAATTCTCTCCTTATTACTGCTAACGTTTACAAGCTTATCTCTCTATGCGCAACGAACGTGTGTTGTTGCTGATAAATTTACACACGCACCTATTGCTTATGCTAGTATTTATGGGAGAGATGCAGGTGTTTTTCGTTCGGCTATTACGTCCGAACGAGGTTTAGCACATGTAAAGTTTTCTACTCCTTCATATACCATATCACATTTGAACTACGAGAAGTGTATCATTCGAAAGCTTCCCGATACCATTTTTCTCACACCTCGTTATTATCAAGCTGGTGAGGTCATCGTAAAAAGCGAACCCGATTGGATACGTCCACTACTACGCCGTTTTTTAAAAGCTAAAAAAAATCTCTACGCTTCACATTCAAGCTATTTTAATTACCTATACACTACTCAAAGCATTGAGGGAAAGAGTTTCTATCAATATCGAGCTAATGGTATCCTACGCCAACCACTGTCTCATAACGGACTCTACGCCATCAGCCCTGACACAGGGCTAATTGTCAGTGTTGACAGTACACGTCTGACTGATGTCACAAACTTACGTCGAATGCTATATGAGGACTTTGTTTCTGAGTTCAGCAGAAGCTTCATCAACGATCATAAATTCTCAGTTGGAGATGATATTGCAGATAGTAATCCCCATGAGGTCGAACTACTTTTCCGTTCTAAGAAAAATAAAGCTGATCGTGGCCGATTTATAATCGATACATTGAGATGTGTAATACGCTCTGCAACCCGCGAGACAGGCACAGACTGGAACAAAAGCAACCGTGTTTCTCCAATAATGCTCACATTTGCGCACATGCTCACAGGCTATAATATTGATCAATGGATTGTCAGCTACGGTGTTAGTTATGCCACAAATGAAGGTGTCTATTATCCTACTGCTATCCGCTATAAATTCTTCTTTCAAGCCACCGAGAAAACTACGGACGAACAAAGTACAGAATTCGACCGTGAATCAGGTGGTGGATTTAGCAATATGGAAGCCGAAATCAGCATCAACCCCATACAACTACCTTCAACAAAATTACTTACATGGAAGCCATTGCCACGACCTTGGTATATAAAAGTAAACACGGATGAAGAACGACAGCAGGAGGTTGAACTAGCCCATTTAAATGCTGTATTCCAAGCATATAGTCCCCAATAATTTTAAGGCATACTATTAAAATGCGCCATTGAGAACAATGACGCATAATAGTTATTGAATATAACCGTAACAATTATTCTTTTTCAGCTCCATTGATTCTTTTTTTGATTTTGCCTACATATGCGTCTATGACAGCTACTGCTGTTATGTTTACAATGTCGCGCACGGAACTACCAAAGTCAGTAAAATGTATAGGCTTGTTAAGTCCCATCTGAATGGGCCCGATTATTTCTACATCAGCATCTAATGCCTGGAGCATCTTATAGCTTGAACGGGCACTTGTAAGATTAGGGAAAACGAGTGTGTTAACCTTTTTCCCATAGAGTCGTGAGAATGGATACTGATTGTCTCGCAACTCCCTGTTGAGAGCAATCCCAAGCTGTATCTCTCCATCAATAGCAAGCTCCGGGTATTCCTGTTGCATGCGCTCAACAGCTAATCTCACTTTGCGTGTTCCTTCGCTGCCATCACTACCAAAATTAGAATGACTCACCATTGCGATAACAGGCTTCTCATTGAAGAAACGAACGGCTGTGGCAGAAAGCCTTGCGATATCGACAAGTTCATCTGTAGTGGGGTTGGCGTTTACAAGCGTATCACTAATGTATATAGGGCCTCTGGAAGAATTGATAATGTGCATAGTTCCAAAATTACGATATTCTGGACGTATACCAATAACCTCTTTTGCAACCTTAATTGTATTAGAGTATTTCGTGTAGAGACCAGTGATAAAAGCATCTGCCTCGCCAGTCTCGACCATCATCATGCCAAAATAGTTACGCTCAAACATTTTATCGTTAGCCTCTGGCAACGTATAACCATCACGCTGGCGCTTTTTAGTAAGCAATTGTGCATAACGCTCACGACGTTCTTGTTCACAAGGGTGGCGCAGGTTTACAATCTCTATACCATCCAGACTGAGGTCGAGACTCTGGGCCAACTTAGTTATTACCTCATCATTTCCCAATAGCACAGGGTTACATATGCCCTCAGCTTTCGCTTGCACAGCAGCTTTGAGCATTGTAGGGTGAATAGCTTCAGCAAAAACCACACGTTGTGGATGTGCTGCAGCTGTGGCATAAAGTTTCTGGGTGAGTTTGGTTTCCTGGCCAAGAAGTATTGTGAGGGAACGTTTGTAAGCCTCCCAATCATAAATGGTTTTACGAGCTACGCCACTCTCTATAGCGGCACGTGCAACGGCAGCACTAACCTCACTTATAAGCCTTGGATCTACAGGTTTCGGAATGAAATAGTCGCGACCAAAATGTAAATTGTTTACCTTATAGACATCGTTCACCACATCGGGTACAGGCTGCTTTGCAAGATCAGCTATAGCATGTACAGCTGCCATCTTCATTTCTTCATTGATGGCCGTTGCATGCACGTCGAGTGCTCCTCGGAAAATATAAGGGAATCCTATAACATTGTTAATCTGGTTTGGATAGTCAGTACGACCCGTAGCCATAAGAATATCGGGGCGAACAGCCATCGCGTCTTCATATGAAATCTCTGGCACAGGGTTTGCAAGAGCAAAAATAACAGGATTAGAAGCCATAGAACGTACCATATCCTGTGTGAGCACATTACCCTTAGAAAGTCCGACAAACACATCTGCACCGTTAATTGCATCAGAGAGTGTGTGAACGTCACGTCTGTCTGTGGCAAAGATTCGTTTCTGTTCATTTAGGTCCTCACGTTCACTGGTAATAACGCCCTTCGAATCGAGCATGAGAATGTTCTCTTTGTGTACACCAAGTGCCATGTAAAGTCTTGTACATGAAATAGCTGCAGCACCTGCGCCGTTAACAACAACGCGAACTTTGGTTATATCTTTTCCACATACTTCAAGAGCATTCTTCAGTCCTGCTGCTGAGATAATTGCCGTACCGTGCTGGTCATCGTGCATAACGGGAATATCAAGAGTACGCTTAAGACGCTCCTCTATATAAAAACACTCAGGTGCTTTAATGTCCTCAAGGTTAATTCCACCAAAAGTAGGAGCAATGCGCTCAACGGACTCACAAAACTTCTCAGGGTCTTTCTCGTCTAACTCAATATCAAAGACATCAATACCTCCGTATATCTTGAAAAGTAATCCCTTTCCTTCCATTACAGGCTTACCGCTCAAAGCACCAATATCTCCAAGTCCAAGTACTGCAGTACCGTTACTAATCACTGCAACCAAATTACCTTTGTCTGTGTAACGGTAGGCATCATCTGGGTTTTCTTGAATCTCAAGGCAAGGAAAGGCCACTCCTGGAGAGTATGCCAGTGAGAGGTCTGTTTGCGTACGATAAGCTTTTGTTGGCTTTACTTCAATTTTACCGGGACGGCCACTATCGTGATAATCCAAAGCGGCCTCTTTTGTTATTTTTACCATAATACCTATTGTTTTTATTGATTAACTGATTCCTAGGAACAAATGATGCAAGCAGGTACACAGGTATAAGAGTCGAAAAAACTATCTCTTTACTCGTTAAATCTACTTCTATCAATGATACTCTTAGCTCTCTCAAAGTATTTCCTTACACTTCAAAAGGCAGAGATAAATCCTAACCACAAACTTCTAATCCCAAATTATGTATTTCTTTTCACTGCAAAGGTATTAAAAAAACAATGAAAACAAGCAATGGTTTCAAAGTTTTTTGTATATTTGCAAACTAAATGATTTCTTATGCAGAAAATAAACGTTTCAACCCAATATCGCAAGGAGTTACGGGAACGTATTCCAGATGTAGCCATTACATTTTTTCAGCAAAAAGGTATCAAAGCCGTGAAAATGGATGATATTGCAACCATCTTGCAAATATCGAAACGCACGCTCTATGAAATCTATGACAATAAAGAAGACTTGTTGCTGGAAGGCATCAGAAAAAATGAGGAGAAATATAGCCGTGAACTGCAAGCATTTGCGTCTGAGAATAACGATGTGATGCGTATCATTTTGCATTTCTATCAGGTGAAGTTCCAGCAGTTGGGTTCCATAAACCCGCTCTTTTTTACCGAATTGCACCGTTACAAAAAGGTTGACGATTACTTTCAAGAGAGAGCCGTTGAACAAAAACAAAATACAATAAGATTCTTCCATCGTGGAGTGGAGGAGGGCTACTTTCTGCCTTCACTTAACTATGATATAGTAACGCGGCTAGGTGAGGCCTCGATGAATTACGTAATGACGAATAAACTATACAAGGAGTATTCTTTGCAAGAAATTTTTCGTAATTTCGTCTCTGTGCTTCTCCGTGGCTACTGCACAGAGAAAGGCCAACGCATACTCGACGAGGCACTATGATAGAAGTGCAAAACAGACGTATAACATATATGAACTTTTATCTAACACCTGATTCATACGAACTAAACTCTCGAAACCTGCCTTACACCTTTTACCGTACGAATTTTACGCATCAATGATTCCAATTTAGAGGTATCATCGAGCATAACCGTCAAATTACCGCTAAAAAGTCCGTCATTAGAGTCTATACTAATGCTTCTCATTACAATCTTTTCTTCCTTTGCAATGATGCTTGTGATATTGTTGATGATGGCAATATCATCATTCCCAACTACATGAAGTGTAATAGAGTATTGCGAAGTACCCTTACCACTCCATTTTGCTTTAACCAAACGATATCCAAAACGTTTACGTAATTCTGGCGCGTTGGGGCAATCAGTACGATGAATCTTAATACCTCCACTAACCGTAACAAAACCAAACACGTCATCGCCATATATAGGGTGACAACATTTAGCCAACTGATAATCAACTCCTTTTAAGTTACGGTCAATAATCAGAACGTCATCATTGTTGCGCATTATCTCCTCGTTTGGGTTTTCAAACTCAAACTCGTTGGCGCTTCTCATCGGTTGTTGGCTCACGGGATTCTGCTCCTGATCACGAATCTCAATGTATTTTTCAATCACTGAATTGATATCAAGAGTACCTTCAGCCAATTGTTTGTAAAATTCGCTTGTCAACTTGAACCCCAGTTTTTTTATGACATGATTCATTGTTGACTCATCCATCTCAATCTTGCGGTTCTTCAGTCTGCGCTGAAGTGTTTCTTTTGCATATAAGCCATCTTTCACTTGCGTTTCCTTGAGTGCCAGACGTATTTTTGCTTTAGCACGACTCGTTTTGACGATGTTCAGCCAATCTTGTTTAGGCTTTTGTGTAGTCGACGTGATAATCTCTACTTGATCACCACTGTGGAGTTCCTGTCTGAATGTTACCACCTTATTATTAATTCTCGCGCCCGTGCATTGACTTCCCACTCTCGAATGAATATGATATGCAAAGTCAAGCACCGTAGCTCCTTTAGGAAATTTCAACAAGTCACCTTTAGGAGTAAAGACAAAAACCTCGTCCTCGTAAAGGTCCATCTTGAATGTATCCATAACCTGAAGGTCATCACCTGCCTCTAATGCAGAGCGAATGCTATTCAGCCAGTCATCCAGTCCTCCTTCACCGCCTTTAACACCCTTATAACGCCAATGTGCTGCCAGGCCGCGCTCAGCAATCTCATCCATGCGTTCTGTCCTAATTTGAACTTCCACCCATTTCTTTTCAGGGCCAAGCACAGTGATGTGAAGGCTTTCATAACCATTTGACTTGGGCACAGAAAGCCAGTCGCGCAATCGCTTCGGGTTTGGCTGATACATGTCGGTGATAATTGAGTATACCTGCCAGCATTGCATCTTTTCCTTCTCTATAGAGCAATCAATAATGATACGAATGGCAAACAGATCGTAGACTCCTTCAAAACCACAATGTTGCTTCTTCATCTTTTGCCAAATAGAATGAATTGACTTTGTACGACCCTTCATGTGAAACTTGAGTCCAGCATTAGTAAGGCGCTCATTAATAGGACCTATAAAACGATCAATATATGCATCCCGACTTTTCTTAGTAGCATTAAGTTTGTCTTTAATCAGATAATAGGCGTCATGTTCAAGATATTTCAACGACAAATCTTCTAATTCGCTCTTCAACTTGTACAAACCTAATTTATGAGCCAAAGGTGCGTACAGATAACTAGCTTCTTCTGAGACTCGCGCTTTTGCTTCGGCATTATCCGTATCACGAATCTGCCGCATCAGGTTCACGCGGTCAGCTATCATAATCAGAATCACCCGCATGTCTTCAGCAAAAGAAAGCAACAGATTACGGAAGTTCTCGCTCTCAATGACAGGGTTGTGCTTATAAAGTTCCTGTATACGAACTATGCCATGGATAATTCCTGCCGTGCTTCTGCCAAAGTCGTTTTCAATATCGGCAATGCTCACAAAGCCGTTGATGACACTCTGCTGCAATAATATTGCAATCACTCCGTCACGACGAAGACCAATCTCTTCAACCGCAATAAGAGCCGTCTGAACAGCTTGCAAGACTGGGTTAAGCCCAAACACATCACGCCACAACTGATTATTCTTCAGAGCGAGGCGCATGTGGAATCGCAATTTCTGCTCATCTTCATTAGTTATCGATTCGCCCAAAAGCTTACGCAACTGGGTCATTATGAGATAAGTCTCTTTACGTTCCGATTCGCTAAAAACCAGTTTGTCATTCATACTCAATTCTATACTATTTAAACCTTCTGGCAGATGAAAGCTATAATATTAGCTACTTATTTTTTCTTTTTTCATGCAAAGTTACACTTTTTTCTCGATTTCTTCGTCATTTTAAGAAAAACAGATTATTTTTGTAGTTGAAATACCATCAAAACGTAATAAAACTCACTTATTTATGCTATCACAACAAGATCTACAACAAATCGCTGTTAAAGGAATCAGCGAAGAGCAAATCAACCGACAGTTGGAGGAGTTTAAGACCGGCTTCCCATTTCTGAAGTTAGAAGCTGCTGCAGCTATTGGTAAAGGAATCGTTTCGCCCGAAACGGAAGAGCGTCAAAACTATGTAAATGCCTGGAACGAATACAAGAGCGAAGGACACAAGATTGTGAAGTTCGTTCCTGCCAGTGGTGCGGCAAGCCGCATGTTCAAGGACATGTTCAGCTTTGTTAATGCTGACTATGATGTTCCAACTACCGATTTCGAGAAACAGTATTTCCTAAATCTCACAAAGTTTGCTTTCTATGACGCACTCGACAACAAATGCCAAGAGCTTTATGGAAAGAACATCACATCATTACTGGCTGATGCGAAATACAAGGCCATTGCTTCAGCTATGCTTAATGCAGAAGGGCTAAACTATGGCCAGTTGCCTAAAGGAATGTTGCTTTTCCACAAGTATCCTGAGGGTGCTCGTACGCCTATGGAAGAGCATTTGGTCGAGGGTGCGCTTTATGCGGCAAGTGCAGGTGAGGCAAATGTCCACTTCACTGTCTCACACGAACACATGCAAATGTTTGAGCAGCGTGTGGCAGAAAAGAAAGACATGTACGCAGAGAAGTACGGAGTTAAGTATAACATTTCGTTCTCAGAGCAGAAACCTAGTACTGATACTGTTGCCGCTAATCCCGACAACACTCCGTTCCGCAATGATGACGGCTCACTTCTTTTCCGTCCAGGTGGCCACGGTGCCCTTATTGAGAATTTGAACGAGATTGAGGCCGACGTGATTTTCATTAAAAACATCGATAACGTGGTTCCAGACCGTTTGAAGCCAGAGACAGTAGAGTACAAACAACTTATTGCCGGTGTGCTAGTCACACTGCAAAAGCGTGCTTTCGATTATCTTCGTCTGCTCAATAGCGGAGAATACAACCACGACAAGCTAGAAGAGATTATCCGCTTTGTTCAGCAAGACCTCTGCTGCCGCAAACCAGACATTAAACAACTTGAGGACGCAGAGTTGGTCATCTATTTGAAGAAGAAACTTCATCGTCCGATGCGTGTTTGCGGTGTTGTGAAAAATGTAGGCGAACCAGGTGGTGGTCCGTTCCTCACCTACAATCAAGATGGAACTATTTCCCTGCAGATTCTTGAGAGCTCACAAATTGACAAGAGTAACGAAGAGTATATGCGGATGTTCACAGAAGGAACGCATTTCAATCCTGTTGACCTTGTTTGCGCTGTTCGCGACTTCGAAGGCAAGCCTTTCTATCTGCCTGATTTTGTTGATAAGACCACTGGGTTTATCAGTAGTAAATCGAAGAACGGTCGCGAACTGAAAGCACTTGAGCTACCTGGTCTTTGGAATGGAGCAATGAGCGACTGGAATACGGTATTCGTAGAAGTTCCTCTTGGTACATTCAATCCCGTTAAGACGGTCAATGACCTGCTTCGAGAGCAACATCAGTGATTCTGTATTTTGGTAGTCTACGTTGTCAGCTACAGAGTTTGCTCACTAATCATCTCATAAGAGAATACACCAAAAGAAGACAAAAGCAAAATGAACGACGAAAACTTAAACAGACGACAATTCTTGAAACGGCTAGGCGTCGGTTCAGCTTCGGCTGTAGCCATGATGGCCATGGACCCTTTGCACGTGTGGGCTGATTCACCCCAAAAGATCAATAAAACGACTGACAACAATATGGTCTATCGTGTGAACAGACACACACAAGACAAAGTGTCGTTGCTTGGCTTTGGAATGATGCGACTTCCCCAACAGAACCGCATCATAGACCAACAGAAAGTGAACGAACTGGTAGATTATGCGATTGCCCACGGTGTAAACTATTTTGACACGTCTCCCATGTATCATGGCGGACAGTCGGAGACAGCTACTGGGATAGCGCTCTCACGTTATCCTCGCGAAAAGTATCTGATTGCAACAAAGATGTCGAACTATAGTCCGAACACATGGCCTTTAGAGGAGTCAAAGAAAATGTACTTCAACTCAATGAAGGCTCTAAAAGTTGACTATATCGACTATTATCTGTTGCACGGTGTCGGTGGAAAAGGAATGCAGGATTTTAATCCGCGTTTTATCGACAACGGAGTGCTTGACTTTCTGCTTGAGGAGCGAAAGGCTGGCCGTATCAAGAATCTAGGATTCTCTTATCATGGCAATGTTGAGGTATTTGACTGGTTGTTAGACAATAACGATAAGTACCAGTGGGATTTCTGTCAGATTGAGCTCAATTATATTGACTGGCGACATGCTTCCATAAAAGGAGGCCGACGTGTTGATGCTGATGCTGAGTATCTTTATAACAAGAGTGAAAAACTAGGTATTCAGAATGTCATCATGGAACCTCTGCTTGGTGGAAGACTAGCTAAGGTTCCCGAGGAGTTCGCCAAGCAACTGAAGGCTGAGCGTCCTGATGACTCTATTGCATCATGGGCTTTCCGCTGGGTTGGCTCATTACCAAATATTCTGACTACACTGAGCGGAATGACGCTAATGGAGCATATGGTTGACAATGTGAAGACATTCTCGCCACTTGATCCATGTACCGAGCATGAAAAAGCACTACTGGCAAGCATTGCCGACGGAATGATGGGCTATCCTACAATCCCCTGCACCACATGCCGCTATTGTATGCCATGCCCTTATGGTGTTGATATCCCAGGTAATTTCGCGTATTATAACAGCGCTGTTAACGAAAAAATGCTACCATTACCTGAAAAGGGTACACCTGAATACGCCAACCGTCTGAAGGCATACCGTGAAGGGTATCACAAGGCGCTTAAAGAAGAAGCATGGGCTAGCCAGTGCATGGATTGTGAGGAATGCCTCTCGAAGTGTCCGCAACAGATTCGTATTCCGAACCAGATGGCTCGATTGGTTGAATTACTATAGTTCAATAAAAGCGAATAGAGCTACTTTGCAGAACCAGAAGGTTGCTCTGCTTAGCGGGAAGGCTCCTCTATAAAACTGGAAGGCATCATTACACGCATAGTGAGTAACACCACGAGTTTAGAGTTCATATCTTTGATTACCTTTTGCATAATCCGCAACATAATCAAAATGTGTGAACTCTAAACTTGTATTTATACATTATCCTTAGAGGGGGAATAAACCATAAAGCTTGGCATCTATCATATCGGTTACATGCTGGAAATCAAGAGGGTTGCTCTCAAATTTCACATTGTCACCATCTACAATAATCAGATTGCCCTTGTAACCTGTAATCCATTCCTCATATCTTCTGTTCAAACCCTCCAGATAGTCCAGTCGGATGGTCTGCTCATAATCGCGGCCACGTTTCTGAATCTGAGCTACAATATTAGGAATGCTCGAGCGAATATAAATCATAAGATCGGGAAGTTTGACGAGAGACATCATCAAATCAAACAAATCACGATAGTTGTCGAAATCCCGATCACTCATTTTCCCTTGGTCATGAAGGTTTGGAGCAAAGATACAAGCATCTTCAAAAATCGTACGGTCTTGAATGATAACATCCTTGCTATTAGCTATTTCAACGACTTCCTTAAATCGCTTATTCAGAAAATAAATCTGCAAGTTAAACGACCATCGCTCCATGTCGGCATAGAAATCGGCAAGATAGGGATTGTTGTCAACAGGCTCAAATCGTGGCGTCCACCCGTATCGTTTGACAAGCATCTTGGTTAGCGTTGTCTTTCCGCTACCAATGTTTCCGGCTACAGCTATATGCATATGTATTTATTATTTAAAATTGATAATCACGAATCGTAAAGGCTTTCTTTTCCTGCTATGGCTCATGAGGAAATAATCCGTACAAGTGAGCGTCTATTTTATCAACAATACTAGCAAAATCTTTTGGATTGTTCAAGAAATCAACATTATCAACATCTACTGTCAAGACCTTTCCTGGGTACTTTTTGTTGATGAAATCCTCATAACGATTATTCAAATTAGTAAGATATTCCAATTGTATCGTTTGCTCATAATCACGCCCACGTTTTTGAATATTCCCAACCAAATGGGGCACAGACGCCCGTAAATAAATCATCAATTCGGGCAATTTGGCAATGCTCATCATCGACTGAAACAATTCCATATAAGTTTCAAAATCACGTTCAGACATGTTACCCATATCCTTGTTATTAGCCGCAAACACATATACTCCCTCGAAGATAGAACGGTCTTGTACAATGGTTTCATTAGAATGGGCTATCTCTATGAGGTCTTTGAAACGTTGCTTCAGAAAGAACACTTCTAAGCAGAAAGACCATCGTGCGATATCTTTGTAATAATCAGCCAGATAAGGATTCTCCTCAACAGTCTCCATCTGTGGTTTCCATCCATAATGCCGCACCAACAAGTTTGTCAATGTGGTTTTTCCACTGCCAATATTACCTGCGATTACAATATGCATCTCTTTGTAATTATGTATTGTTTTTTGCAAAGATAATAATAAAAATCCGATTGATAAAATAAATATGAATTATTTGCATGAATTAAAAAAAACGATAAAAAATACGTGAAAAGCTTTTGTATATAGAGCGGAATTTCGTAATTTTGCAGCTCAAAATCGAATATATTTAAATATATGGGTGGTTTTTTTGGAACGATTTCCAACAAGAATTGTGTCAACGACTTGTTTTATGGAACTGATTACAATTCTCATTTAGGCACCAAGCGTGCAGGTCTCGTTACGTTTGACGAGGAGCAAGGTTTCAACCGTTCTATCCATAGTTTGGAACGTAATTATTTCCGGTCACGTTTTGAGGATGAACTCGACCATTTTGTGGGTCGCCAGGGGATTGGTGTCATAAGCGATACAGATCCGCAACCTATCATTGTGAACTCTCACTTGGGACGATATGCGGTTGTGACCGTGGCCAAAATAAACAATCTCTCGGAAATTGCAGAAGACCTGAAGGCGTTGCGTATGCACTTCAGCGAGATGTCTGCCAATAATATTAATCAGACAGAGCTTGTAGCTTTGCTCATCAATATGGGTAACACTTTTGTCGAGGGAATCAATTTGGTGTACAAAAAGATAGAAGGCTCATGCTCGATGATGATACTAACAGAAAACGGAATTATTGCCGCGCGTGATTTTCTTGGGCGTACACCAATTGTCATTGGAAAGAAAGAAGGTGCATATGCAGTAACCAGCGAGACCACGAGCTTTCCCAATCTTGACTTTAAAGTTGTTCGTGATCTTGGTCCCGGAGAAATAGTTCGCATTCATGCCGACCATATGGAAGTGCTCCAACACCCATTTAAGCGCAAGCAGATTTGTTCTTTCCTTTGGGTTTACTATGGTTTCCCATCCAGTGACTACGAGGGAATCAACGTTGAGACTGTACGTGAGCGCAATGGACAGAGGATGGGTGAGCAAGATGACACGGAAGTTGATTGCGTTTGCGGTATTCCTGATTCTGGAGTAGGAATGGCTTTAGGTTATGCAGAGGGGCGTAGGGTTCCATATCAGCGTGCAGTTCTGAAATATACACCTACTTGGCCACGTTCTTTCACACCAGGTAATCAAAGCCGACGTGATCTGGTGGCAAAAATGAAACTTGTCCCGAATGGTGCATTGTTGAAAAACAAGCGTGTTGCTTTCTGTGATGACTCAATAGTCCGCGGTACACAGTTGCGAGACAACGTACGCACGTTCTTTGAGTATGGTGCCAAAGAAGTACATTGTCGTATTTCTTGTCCGCCGCTTGTATACGGTTGCCCGTATATTGGCTTTACTTCCTCGAAAAGCGATTTGGAACTTATCACACGCCGCATTATTAAAGATTTTGAAGGCGACGACAAAGCAAAGCTCGACAAATATGCCACGACAGACTCACCAGAGTATAAGCGCATGGTGGCTGAGATTGGCCGAAGACTTGGTCTTACAACAGTAAAGTTTGTCAAGCTTGAAGACCTTATCGAGGCTATCGGTCTGCCTAAATGTGACGTCTGCACTCATTGTTTCGATGGTAGTAGCTATTGCCATGAGCAAGATGGAGAGGAGTGGTTTTAGTTAATTGAGAATTGATAATTTACGACAAATAAACGAATAAACTGAATCATGTCAAAACTAATCATTAATTCATACGAAGAATTTGCGGTTCATTTGGGTGAAGAACTGGGTTGTTCAGAGTGGTTGCAAGTTGATCAAGAACGCATCAACATGTTTGCTGATGCAACACTCGACCACCAATGGATTCATGTTGATAGTGAGCGCGCGCTCAAAGAGAGTCCATACAAAAGCACAATTGCTCATGGCTACCTTACGCTTTCGCTTCTGCCTTACATGTGGGACCAGATAATCGAGGTGAATAATATTAAGATGTTAGTGAACTATGGCATGGACAAGATGCGCTTTGGCCAACCTGTCATTACTGGAAGCCGTGTTCGTCTGGTTACAAAATTACACAATATTCAGAATTTACGTGGTATCTGTAAAGCTGAAATTGATTTCAAAATTGAGATTGAAGGCCAACGCAAGCCTGCCCTTGAGGGCATAGCTTCATTCCTCTATTATTTTATTTAAGCCCAATAATGAGCTTAGTTATAAAACAATTAGCTATTTGAAAAGTAAATGTTTCTATAATTTATTCTTTACAATATAGCTATTCTTTATAACAACTAATACAATCCTTGTTTCATGCTTGCATGATTCAAGGATTTTTTCTATCTTTGTACTGATTTATCGATAAAGAATAGAAACAAATAACTATAACCTTATGAAAAGAATTATTATCATCGCATTTTTCTTGGCTTTTGCTTCATGGGTAACAGCCGAGCAGGTGGTTGTACAGACAAAAGGAATTACAATGGTTCTTGAAGTAGAAAATGGCAAGCAACCTCAGTATGTGTATTTTGGAAGCCGCTTGAACGACAATGACTTGCAGCACCTTCAGACACCTGTAAACGGCCGTATGGACGCTTATCCAGCCTATGGGCTCAATGCTCCTTCAGAAGCAGCTATCGCTATGCGCCATGCAGATGGCAACCTCTCTACTGCGTTAGTCGTCACAGGTATTGAAAGGCTGAAGAACGATGGCAACCAGATTACTGTCATTCACATGAAAGACGTCGTTTATCCAGTTATTATCGACCTGAAATACATGGAATACAAAGATGCAGAGATGATTTTAATGTGGGCCGAGATTACAAACAATGAGAAAGGTACTGTCACTCTAACGCAATTCGCTTCAGGTTTTCTGCCAATCCGTCGCGGTGATGTATGGGTCTCTCATCTTTACGGGTCATGGGGGAACGAGTGTAGGGTAGTGGAGGAACTGCTAGAACCGGGTGTAAAGATACTAAAGAATAAAGATGGAACACGCAATTCTCATACAGATCATGGCGAGGTGATGTTTTCACTCGACGGCAAGGCTCGTGAAAACACAGGTGATGTAATCGGCGCAGCTATCTGCTATAGTGGAAACTACCAGCTCAAAATAGACACTGACGATACTGAATACCACTACTTCTTTGCAGGCATAAATCCAGACAACTCCGAATACCATCTCAAACGAGGAGAGACTTTTAAGACTCCGCCATTAGCGTTGACATTCTCGAGCGAAGGCCTTTCAGGAGCTAGCCGGAATTTCCATAAGTGGGGCCGCAAATATATGCTAATGCATGGGAACAAAGAGCGTAAGATCCTGCTTAACTCGTGGGAAGGTGTTTACTTCGACATCAATCAAAAAGGAATGGACGAGATGATGGCAGATATTGCTTCGATGGGTGGTGAGCTATTTGTTATGGACGATGGATGGTTTGGAAACAAGTATCAACGTAAGACCGACAATTCTTCATTGGGCGACTGGGGTGTTGACCGTCAGAAACTGCCCGATGGTATTGAGGGACTATTGCGAGACGCCAAAAAGCACGGTATCAAGTTCGGAATATGGATTGAGCCAGAGATGACCAATTCGGTGTCGGAACTATTCGAAAAGCATCCCGACTGGATTGTTAAAGCTCCTAACAGGGAAGCTGTTAAAGGCCGTGGCGGCACTCAGTTGGTTCTCGACCTTGCCAATCCTAAGGTGCAGGATTTCGTGTTTTCAGTAGTTGACAACTTAATGAGAAACTATCCTGAGATTGATTATATCAAGTGGGACGCAAACATGCCTATCATCAACCACGGTTCTCAATATCTAAACATGGCAGACCAAAGTCACCTCTACATAGAGTATCACCGTGGTTTGGAAAAGGTGTGCAAACGTGTGCGCGAAAAGTATCCCGACCTTACCATTCAGGCATGCGCTAGTGGTGGCGGCCGTGCCAATTGGGGCATACTTCCGTACTTCGATGAATTCTGGGTGAGCGACAATACAGACGCTTTACAACGCATTTACATGCAATGGGGTACTTCTTATTTCTTCCCTGCCATCGCTATGGCCAGCCACATTTCAGCTGCCCCAAACCATACTGTTTATCGCACCACCTCACTTAAAATGCGTATTGACGTGGCCATGAGCGGAAGACTGGGAATGGAGATTCAGCCCAAAAACATGACAGAGGAGGAAAAGGAACTCTGCCGAAAAGCCATTGCCGAGTACAAACGAATACGTCAAGTAGTGCAGTTCGGCGATATTTATCGCCTGCTCTCACCATATGACCACAAAGGACTTGCCTCACTCATGTACGTCAGCGAGCAGAAAAATCGTGCAGTATTCTATTGGTGGAAGACTGAACAGATGCAAAACGAGCATCTTCCTCGAGTTAAGATGGCTGGTCTTGATGCACAGAAGATGTATCGTGTACATGAACTGAACCGCATAGACAGAAAGCCGTTGAGTTTTGAAGGAAAATCTTATAGCGGTGCATATCTGATGAATCGCGGTCTCGAAATGCCTTACACCCACGATGTAGACTGGAACCAAAAGACTAACTGGTCGAGCCGTGTACTTGAGCTTGAGGCAGAGTAATGCAACACACAATATGTTTTGTATTTATTTGAAAGTGAACAGTTGTGCAAACACAAATACAACTGTTCACTTCTCCTTTTTCTCATGGTTATTTCTTCTTACATAGTATTGTGCTATGTTTCTTGGCCTATATTTTTGTCAAAAATGCAGATTTACAAATAAAAGTCGTATCTTTGCAATTATCTTATAACATAAGCACATGCAAACCATCGATTTCATCATATTTCTGGGTTTTGTTACTGGAGTGGTGTTGTTTGGCTGCTCTTTTTTCAAAAAGAATACATCAGCTGAAGAGTATACTTCCGCGGGGCAAAGCCTACCTGGTTGGTTAGTAGGGATGTCCATCTTTGCAACCTATGTGAGCAGTATCAGCTATATCGGTTATCCTGGTAAGGCATATGCAGGTAATTGGAACGCATTTGTGTTCTCGCTGTCCATTCCCATTGCCTCATGGATAGCAGCACGTTGGTTTGTCCCGTTCTACCGTGAGAGCAAGAGCGTGTCTGCCTATGCATTTCTTGAAGAAAGATTCGGGCGCTGGGCAAGGCTTTATACCTCTGCTTGTTATTTGCTCACACAAATTGCCCGCATGGGCAGCATATTATACCTGTTGGCCGTACCTATGTATATTCTGATGGGGTGGAATATTCATTTGGTCATTCTTGCGACAAGCTTGGCAGTAATAGTTTATAGCATGATGGGGGGAATCAAGGCTGTAATTTGGACCGATGCCATTTTGGGCTTTATGCTGATTGGCGGAGCTATGCTCAGTCTAGCAGTGTTACTTTTCTCGTTGCCAGAAGGTCCTAAACAATTGTTCGACTTGGCCGTTCATTCCCCTGATGGAAATAAGTTCTCACTGGGCGAATTATCTGCCGATCTAACAACCAGCACGTTCTGGGTATGTCTGATATACGGTATATTTATCAACCTTCAGAACTACGGTATCGACCAAAACTATGTGCAGCGTTATTTTACTGCAAAAAGCGAAAGCGATGCACGTTTCTCAGCATTATTTGGCGGTTGGTTGTACATCCCTGTTTCAGCCGTTTTCTTCCTAATAGGCACAGCACTTTATGCGTATTATCAGACGAATAGTACTCCGTTACCGTCCGAAATTACAGCTAAGCCAGACTATGTCTTTCCTTTCTTTATTGTCAACAGTTTGCCCGTTGGAATCCGTGGGCTCCTCATTGCCTCAGTATTTGCTGCAGGGATGAGCACTGTGTCGACTAGCATTTCCAGCTCATCTACCATTATTTTGACCGATTATTTCAAACCCTATGCTAAGAATATGACAGAGAAACGCCAGATGATTGTATTGAAAATATCGAGTGTGGCAGTAGGAGTAATCGGTGCAATGGTGGCATTGGCGATGCTGAGTGTTGAGAGCATTATAGATGCATGGTGGAAGCTCTCATCGATATTCAGTGGCGGCATGCTAGGTCTATTCCTTCTGGGGTTTATTTCACGAAGAACAAAACATGTAGCAGCTCTCACGGGTGTCATTTGTGGTGTTCTGGTTATCGCCTGGATCTCACTTGCGTCTACACTTGCTCTGCCTGGAGTACACCTTCATGAGTATTTAGCTATTGTATTCGGAACTGCAACCATCTTTATCGTAGGCTTACTGCTGACACTGGTACAAGGTTCTTAGTTTCAAGTTTCAGGTATCTAATTCATAACACATAGATTCTCGCGTGTCACTGATGCATGCGAAAAATCAATTGAATTCTTTTGGTGTACTGATTTTTTTTTTATACCTTTGCGCCCTAATTAAAGTATATATTAAATAAGGTGCAAAATATGGCCAAAAGATTTGCCGAATACAAGGGTCTGAATCTGACCGCGACAAATAATGAAGTTCTTGCTCAATGGGAGCAGGACGATGTCTTCCACAAAAGTATTGAAGAACGGGAGGGCTGCCCTCAATTCGTTTTCTACGAGGGGCCTCCATCAGCCAATGGCCATCCGGGAATTCATCATGTGCTTGCCCGTTCTATTAAAGATACCTTCAACCGTTACAAGACTATGAAGGGTTTCCAGGTTCATCGCAAAGCCGGGTGGGACACTCATGGACTTCCTGTAGAGTTAGGCGTTGAAAAAGAACTGGGTATCACAAAAGCAGATATTGACAATTTGGATTCTCCACACTATATCTCGACAGAGGAATACAACTTAAGATGCCGTGAGAACGTGATGAAATTCACTGCAGAGTGGCGTGAATTGACAGAACGTATGGGATATTTTGTTGACCTAGACCACCCATATATCACGTTCGATAACAAGTACATAGAGACCCTTTGGTGGCTGCTTCGCCAGCTTTATGACAAGGGCCTGCTTTATAAAGGCTATACCATTCAGCCTTATTCACCTGCTGCCGGTACCGGACTTTCCAGCCACGAGCTGAACCAACCTGGGTGCTATCGTGATGTAAAAGACACAACTGTTACAGCACTTTTCAGTGTGGTAAATCCAAAAGAAGAGTGGACCAAGTGGGGCAAGCCTTACTTTGTGGCATGGACTACCACTCCATGGACACTTCCTTCAAACACAGCATTATGTGTAGGGCCGAAGATTGATTACGTGGCTGTTGAGACCTATAATTCTTACGACGGCGAGAAAGTGACAATTATTATGGCCGAAAGCCGTGTGAACGCCTATCTGAACCCCGAAGGACAGATTACAGATGGAGGAGAGATGCCCGAATACAACAAGGGGGAGAAATTTGTGCCATACCGCATCATTGCTCACTATACAGGAAGTGAGTTGGTTGGATGCAAGTATCGTCAGCTAATGCCTTGGGTGAAACCTTCAGCCAAACTTGACGGAAATGCTGCAGATTTTGTTACCGCTTATGCCGCAACCTGTCCAGAGAAGGTTTTCTCCAGCGAGAATGGTAAAGAACGTTTTGTCGAAATGGAGAGCGAGGCTTTCCGTGTGATTCCTGGCGATTACGTGACCACTGAAGACGGTACAGGTATCGTGCACATTGCTCCAACATTTGGTGCTGACGATGCCAAAGTTGCGAAAGATGCTCATATCCCAAGTCTCTTTCTCATCAACAAGAAAGGCGAGACAAGGCCGATGGTCGATTTGGAGGGAAAGTATTATTTGATTAACGAACTTGACACTAACTTTGTGAAGGCTTGCGTCAATGTTGATAAATATGAGCATCACGCTGGCGATTATGTGAAGAATGCTTATGCTCCTGAGTTTAATGTAAATGGCAAATATGATGAGAAAGCAGCCTCAAAGGCCGAGGACCTGAATATTGTCATCTGCATGGAAATGAAGCAGGAAGGCACTGCATTCAAGATCGAGAAGCACGTTCACAATTACCCACATTGCTGGCGTACAGACAAGCCGGTGCTATACTATCCTCTCGATTCTTGGTTCATTCGGTCTACGGCCAAGAAAGATCGTATGGTCGAACTGAACAAAACGATTAACTGGCAACCAGAGTCAACAGGTACAGGTCGCTTCGGTAACTGGCTTGAGAACCTAAATGACTGGAACCTCTCAAGAAGCCGTTTCTGGGGGACTCCGCTTCCCATTTGGCGTGATGAGGATGGTAAAGAGATTTGCATTGGCAGCGTAGAGGAGCTATATAACGAGATTGAGAAGGCTGTTGATGCTGGCATAATGAGTGAAAATCCGCTAAAGGCTAAAGGATTTGTTCCCGGAGACATGAGTCAGGAGAATTACCAACGCATTGACCTGCATCGCCCATATGTCGATGATATTGTTCTTGTTAGTGAAAACAACAAACCGATGAAGCGCGAAAGCGATCTCATTGACGTATGGTTTGACTCGGGCTCTATGCCTTACGCACAAGTTCACTACCCGTTTGAGAACAGTGACGCTATTGATGACCATAAAGCATTCCCTGCAGAGTTTATCAACGAGGGTGTTGACCAGACACGCGGATGGTTTTTCACCTTGCATGCGATCGGAACAATGGTATTTGACAGCGTAGCATTCAAGAATGTTATCTCTACAGGTCTTGTACTTGACGCCAAAGGCAACAAGATGTCGAAACATGTAGGTAATGTGGTGAACCCATTTGAAATGATTGATAAATATGGTGCAGATGCGGTTCGTTTCTACATGATGACCAACTCTGAGCCATGGGACAATCTGAAGTTCGACCCAGAAGGTGTGGATGAGGTACGCCGCAAGTTCTTTGGAACGCTTTATAACACATACAGCTTCTTCGCCCTCTATGCCAACGTGGACGGTTTTGACCCAACAATGGAAGAAGTGAGTTTTGAGAAGCGCCCAGAGATTGACCGTTGGATTCTGTCATGTCTGAACACACTTGTGAAGCGTGTCACGAAAGAGTTCGACGGATATGATCCTACACGTGCAGGCCGCTTGATAGATTCGTTTGTCAACGATGACCTCTCAAATTGGTATGTTCGTCTTAACCGCAAACGCTTCTGGGGTAAAGAGATGAGCGAGGACAAACTCTCTGCATATCAAACTCTCTATACCTGCCTGATGTCGGTAAGTAAACTGATGGCTCCATTAGCTCCATTCTATGCAGATCAGCTTTACAAGGACCTTGGAGGTGAGAAACTGAGTGTACATCTCGATTTTTATCCCGAGGTAAATGAGCAATTTATTGACAAAGACTTAGAAGAGCGTATGGAGATGGCTCAAAAGATTACATCCATGACTTTGGCATTGCGCCGCAAAGTAAACATCAAAGTACGCCAACCGCTTCACCAAATTATGATTCCTGCAATTGACGATAAACAAAAAGCACATATTGAAGAGGTGAAAGACCTGATTATGAGCGAAGTGAATGTCAAGGAACTTAATTTTGTCGAGGGTGCCGGAATTTTGGTGAAAAAAGTAAGATGTAATTTCCGTACAATGGGCAAGAAATTTGGCAAATTGATGAAAGGTGTTGCCGCTCAGATGTCCGCCTTAAGCCAGGAAGAGATTGCAGACCTGGAAACAAACGGAAGTATTACTCTCCAAGTGGACGGCGAAGAGGCGGTGGTAGATATTGCCGATGTGGAAATAATCAGTGAGGATATCCCCGGGTGGCTTGTCTCCAATGAAGGAAACCTGACGGTTGCGCTTGAAGTTGAACTTACAGACGAACTTCGTAAAGAAGGAATGGCACGTGAGTTAATTAACCGTATTCAGAACATCAGAAAGGATAGCGGACTGGAAATCACAGACCGGATTATAGTGACTATTACACCGAACGAGCAGGTAGCTAATGCTGTAGAGAGCTATGGTGACTATATCAAGACACAGGTTCTTGCAGACGAAATTTTACTTGCAGACAACAACGGAATAGAAACAGAATTTGACGATTTCAAACTGAACATTCAAATAGATAAAAACTAAAAAGTATTAACTAAAAGCGGAGGAATCTATATTCAAAAGGATTCCCCGCTCTAATAAACAATCTAAACTTATGGCTGATAAAACACGTTATAGCGACGAGGAACTTGAGGAGTTCCGCGCTATTATTAACGACAAACTGGCACTTGCGCGTCGCGACTACAAGGCAATGATGCGCCAATTGATGAATCAGGACGGAAACGATGTTGACGACACATCGCCTACTTATAAGATTCTTGAAGAGGGTAGTGCTACACAGAGCAAAGAAGAGCTAATTCAACTGGCTGCCAGACAGCAAAAGTTCATCCAAGGCCTGGAAGCTGCTCTTGTACGTATAGAAAACAAGACATACGGTATTGACCGTATGACAGGCGAGCTAATACCTAAAGAGCGCCTTCGTGCAGTGCCACATGCAACCCTGAGTGTTGCGTCGAAGCAGGCAAGAAAAAAGTAAATGAATAAGCAGAATAAGCATAAAAGTTTTAATGACGGCTGGCTTGCCGCTTGTATTGTGATTGCCGTATTGGTGATAGACCAGATTATCAAAATCGAGGTCAAAACCAATATGTGCCTTCATGAAAGTATTCAAGTTACAAGTTGGTTTCACATTAATTTCATAGAGAACAAAGGAATGGCGTACGGAATGACGTTCATCAACAAATATGTGTTGAGCATCTTCCGTATCATTGCCGTGTCGGTTATAGGATACTACATCTGGTTGCAGGTGAAGCAAAAGGCACGCACAGGCTACATCGTTTGTTTAAGCATGATTATGGCTGGTGCTGCTGGAAACATCTTTGACTCGATGTTTTACGGTCTAATTTTTAATGCCTCTTCGCCATACTATGTGAGCTACATTGTACCCTTCGGCGAAGGATATGCTCCATTCCTGATGGGAAAAGTGGTAGACATGTTCTACTTCCCCTTGTTCTCTTTCACATGGCCGGATTGGGTTCCATTTAAGGGGGGGGAAGAATATACATTCTTCAGTGCTATTTTCAATTTTGCTGATGCTTCCATCAGTGTGGGCATGGTCTTGCTGTTATTATTCTATCGGAAGGAGTTAGGCACGCTTTCATTAAAATCGAAGAAAGATGAAGTGGCTGAAGGGTAAGTCGGTATTTGCCGTATTTTTGTTGGGAATGATTGTGGCATGCAAGCCTTCCATTCCACGTAAGTATATACAGCCCGATAAGATGGAGAAGATTCTTTACGACTATCACTTGGCTCAGGGCATTGCTCAGTCAGGTGGATTTTTCGACTCTCACGAACGCGAAATGAATGAGAACATCTATCGAGATGCTGTATTCAAGAAGCATGGAGTCACGAAGGCAGAGTTCGACTCATCAATGGTCTATTATTTCCGTCATACCGACAAAATAAACAGTATTTATGAGCGGCTCACAAAACGGCTTAGCAATGAAGCTATGGCATTAGGTGCATCAGTTAGTGATGTGAACAAACTTATAACCATCAGCAATACTGGCGATACAGCTAATATTTGGAGAGGAGATCGTGAAGTTGTTATTATTCCCATTGCTCCATACAACAGAATGACGTTTTGCTATCCCGCTGACAGTACTTTCCATGAAGGCGACAAACTGATGCTGAACTTCGATACACAGTTTTTATACCAGGATGGCTCGAAAGACGGGGTTGCTCTGCTTTCTATTAAGTTTTCGAATGATAGCGTTGCGAACCGAGTCACACACATGTCATCATCATCATCATATACTCTGCAGCTCACTGATGAAAAACATTTAGGAATAAAGGAAGTTAAAGGATTTGTATATTTGGGCAATAATGATCCCAAGTCAACCACTCTGAAAATAATGTTTGTGAAGAATCTGCAGCTTATTCGCATGCGTGAGTCGAGAGTTAAACCGTCAAAGCAAGAAGAAGAAATTTCAGGAAATGAAAGAAGAATACAGAAAGATAGCATGCCACCATCTAGTCGTAGACTGCAAGCTGATTCCGTTCGCCCCTTGCGTGGTGGAGTTCAACTCAAAAAGTAGGCAAGTAATCTCTTTCAGAAAGCTGATAACAGAGGAAAGCCGTACAGAATGGATTGGTGGAACAGTGGAAATTAAAAATGGTGAGATACTCATTTGAGCGTCTCACCATTTTTATCTATTCATTATTGTTGACTAACTTGAGAGTTCTTGAAATAATCATCAAAAACAGATTATGAATTCATGGCCAGCAGGAACTCTTCATTGCTGCGTGTGGTCTGCATACGGTCATGAATCGTATTCATTGCTTCGATAGGATTCATGTCTGCAATATACTTACGAAGAATCCACATCCGATCAAGTGTTGTCTTATCCTGCAACAAGTCGTCACGACGCGTGCTTGACGCAACAAGATTTACAGCTGGGAATATACGCTTGTTCGAGAGTGAGCGATCGAGTTGCAACTCCATGTTGCCTGTTCCCTTGAACTCTTCGAAAATCACCTCGTCCATCTTTGAGCCAGTGTCAATCAATGCTGTTGCAATGATAGTCAATGAACCGCCTCCTTCAATGTTACGTGCGGCACCGAAGAAACGCTTTGGTTTCTGAAGCGCATTAGCGTCAACACCACCAGTTAGCACCTTGCCACTTGCCGGAGCTACAGTGTTGTACGCACGGGCCAAACGTGTGATAGAGTCAAGGAAAATCACCACATCATGACCGCATTCAACCATTCGTTTTGCCTTCTCAAGCACAATACCGGCAATTTTCACGTGACGCTCGGCTGGTTCATCAAATGTAGATGCAATAACCTCTGCATTCACCGTACGAGCCATGTCGGTAACTTCTTCTGGGCGCTCATCAATGAGCAGCATCATAAGGTAAGCTTCTGGATGGTTGGCAGCAATGGCATTGGCAATATCCTTCATCAAGATGGTCTTACCTGTTTTTGGCTGGGCAACAATCAACGCACGCTGTCCCTTACCAATAGGAGCGAACAAGTCTACAACTCGTGTACTCAGATTTGTAGTAGAAGGCTCACCCGTCAGGCTATACTTTTCATCTGGGAATAATGGGGTGAGATGCTCAAATGGAATACGATCACGAACTTCAGCAGGAATTCTTCCATTGATTTTGTCAATGCTCGTGAGCGGAAAATACTTCTCACCATCGTGAGGCGGACGAACATGGCATTCAACAACGTCACCAGTCTTCAAACCATAACGTTTAATCAAGTTGTTCGAGACATAAATATCGTCTGGTGATGAGAGATAGTTGTAGTCACTGGAACGTAAGAATCCGTAACCGTCAGGCATAATTTCCAAAACGCCATTACCAGTAATTAAATCTGAGAAATCGTACGTCTCGCTAACTGGTGGTGGAGCAGGCTGCTGATAGCCCATCTGAGGCTGAATCATTGGTGTCGTCGGATTGTCGAACATGTCATAGTTAGGGAGTGCCGAATGGTCCTCAATTGGTAAGTCTACGACAACGATGAAATCAGAACCATCGCCAGGATCACCTTCCCAAACCTCATCAACAAAGCCATCCCTGATCTCGCCTTCATTCTCGTTATGAGCATTAACTTTTGCCTGCAACTGGGCAATCAAGTCACCAGAGGCCTCATCTTCTTGTGAGACTATTTCATTGTTGCCTGTTGCAAACTCGGCCTCAGGAATATAGGCAATGTCATCGTTCTGCTTTTCTTCTTCGGGAACATCTTGCTGTACAGGCTCTTCGACAGTTGTCTCTTCCTCTTCAACCGTTTCCTCTTGTTCTATCTGGGCTGCCTCGGCAGCTGCAATAGCAGCAAGTTCTGCTTTAGACTTTCTTCCTCTATGCTTGGGAACCTGAACTGCTTCCTCTGCCTGCTCAGGAGCATCTTTAGGAGTTTCCTTCTCTTCAACTGGAGCCTCAACAGGCTCTTCTGTCTTCGTTTCCTTGAACAAAGGAGCCGGATCAGAAACAGACTTTCCCGTTTTCTTGAGGTCGAAGTTTTCGCCTTCTTTGCCGTTTACGGAATATACTCGGTCAGTATCTTTTTTTATAATACGGGTGCGCTTACGCTTTGTGCCCAGCGGATTCTTATTGCCTTCTACCTCGGCCTGTTTGTCGAGAATGGCATAAACAGTCTCTTCCTGCGAATCACCAGAGCCGACAGTAACGCCCAATTCTTTAGCAATATCTCCCAATTCAGAGATATTCTTAGATAATAATTCGTCTTTGCTATACATAATTTATGTACGTGTTTTATAGATACGTAGAAATGCTATGATGATTTTATCGTTTCGCGAATGGAAACAGTGGGTGTTTTAAAATCGGTGCAAAATTAGTCTTTTTTTCTCTTATAACCAAATTTTTCTGGTTATTTATTCTTCATCGGGATGATTTTCCTCACGTCGTGGGTGTATGAAATGGGCTGTCTCCATGCAAATCAGCACCAAAACAGTAGCTGTCAGAGCCAGCGAATACATACCTGCACCGACCGTCATACCTATGGCAGAAGTGACCCATAAGCCGGCAGCTGTAGTAAGGCCTTTGACGACATTCCGTTGCTTTTGAAAAATAATGGTTCCCGCACCAATGAAACCAATACCTGAAACAACTTGTGCCGCGATGCGGGAAGGATCAAGCCTGACTGTCAGCCCGCTTGTGAGAATGTCCTCAAAGCCCCAGGCAGAAAGAATCATAAAGAGCGCGCTGCCAAGTCCGACAAGGAAATGCGTGCGAAAACCTGCCTCCTTGGCACGGTATTCGCGTTCCAGGCCGATAGCACCTCCTAAAGCTGCCGCAACGACTATTCTCAAAATAAACTCTACTGTCATGATGCAAAGATAGGAAAAAAAGAAGAATTATCATCATATATTAAGAATTATTTTGTAATTTTGCACGGTTAATATGAAGAACGACATGAAAAGAACAGTAACTTTTGGTGAATTAATGCTTCGTATGCCTGAAGCTGGCATACGTGTGGAGGATTTGAATTATGACGAGGCACGCTTCGGAGGCAGTGAGGCAAACGTGGCCGTATCACTTGCTACACTAGGTGATGAAGTATCATACGTAACCCGTCTGCCCGACAATGCTGCAGGCCATGCAGCTTCCGACCGCATTTCCCACTATGGAGTCAATACAGACCTGGTGCTTTTCCACGGAAATAAAATCGGTTCTTACTTTCTGCAACAAGGCGCTTCACGTCAGAAATCCAAAACCGTTTACGACAGGTACGACACGGCATACTCAACCTTGAAGCCTGGCGACATCGACTGGCACTCTATATTGAAAGATGCATCAGTGTTCCACACCTCTGGCATTTGTGCTGCCATCTCTCAGTCAGCCGCCGATGCTGTGTTCGAGGCTTTGGATGTGGCTGATGAGCTTGGTGTTACCGTATCATTCGATATTAACTATCGTAAAAACTTGTGGGAATATGGTGCTGACGCACGTGAGACTCTTACCCGTATGATGCAACGTGCCGACATCATGTTTGGCGATGTGCTGGAATACGAGTTTATCTGCAATCATGAACCTATACCGTTCCGCACGGCTAACGGTGAGGCACCGGACAGAGAAGCCTATGCACAGTGGTTTGAGCAGTTGCACGAGTTGTGCCCTCGTTGCGGCCACATGATTATTGGAGTGAGAAATCAAGTTAGTCCCACTCACCATGAACTGACAGCTCTGATGCTGGCAAATGAGAAGATGTACGTCTCGAAAGTGCAGGACATTACGCCCGTTATCGACCCTGTTGGAGTTGGTGATGCATTTGCCGCAGGAAGTATCCATGCTGCGCTGAACTTCCCAGATGACAATCAGCGATGGGTAGACTATGCACTGGCAGCCGCTACACTTAAGAACCGAGTACGCGGTGATTTCCCGCTGACTACCGACCCAGAGATTCTGGAATTGGTTGACGGCGGAAAGTCATATACTGCTGAGCAGGAGTAACACTCTACGTCACTGGAGTTATCCTCTACGATGCTGGAGCTATCCTCTACGATGCTGGAGTTATCCTCTACAATGTTGGAGTAATGCACTATGAATTGGGAGTTACTCTATACAAGTAGCCCAAACTATATTATCAAAATAAGGAGTTCTTCGTTCAGACTAAGGTCACTCACCTTATCTCTGAACGAAGAATTTTTGATACTCATCCTCAAAATTGGGAGTAAGAATGCCATTCCCAATAGCTTCGGTTATCTCCTCAGGCGACCAAAAACGCCCGCCGTCGAGTTCAGCGGCAGAAGGAGAAACAGGGCCATCATAGACGGTCTTGAAAACATACACAAGTTCGCGCTCGCGCTTACCCTCAAAGACATACGTACCCAGATTGACAGGCTCGAAGTCTGTAATGCCAAGCTCTTCGCGAACCTCACGCATGAGTGCGGTTTCCACATTCTCGCCAAAATCTACGTGGCCTCCAACAGCTGTATCCCATTTGCCGGGCTGAATGTCTTTCCAATCAGGACGTTTCTGCAAATAGAGTGCGCCATGAGTGTTAAACACATGTAGATGAACAACCGGGTGCAGGATTTTTGTCCCATCGTGCGCTTGTTTTCGTGTAATGCTTCCAAGGATGTTTCCAAGTTCGTCGACTATAGGGAAAAGCTCTTGTTGATTATCCATTGATAGTATGAGAAAGTAAAAAAATGTTTGTTTTAAAATTTCAGCACAGTAGTATAGCAACCAGGAAAATCGGGCAGGGTAGGACGTTCCTTGTAAAGTCCGAACACGCTGCTACCGCTTCCACTCATCGCCGCATAAACGGCCCCTGACTCATAGAGACTTTCCTTTATTCTCGCAACCTCAGGATAAAGGGCAAAAATGCTCTGCTCAAAATCATTAACTAATGATTCCCTCCATGTAGACAAAGGCTGCATGACTATGTCGCGACAGTTCTTTGCGGGCTTTTGGGGCGTAATTCTTGAGAAAGCTTCTTTAGTGGAGACCGGAACAGGTGGTTTCACAACGACAATGAAATAATCAGAAAGGCTCAGGGCTACCGGAGCCAACCGCTCACCAATTCCTTCCGCGTAGGAAGGCTCAGAAGTGATAAAGAAAGGGCAATCAGCTCCCAAAGTAGCTGACATCTGCTGTAGTTGACCAACAGAAATCCCAAGCTGGAACATCTCGTTAAGCAGTCGTAAGGTGTAAGCGCCATCGCTGGAGCCTCCTCCCATACCAGCTTGCATGGGAATATGCTTTTCTAGACGGATGTGCACAGGAGGAAGGTCAAACTCTTTCTCCAGTAACCGATAAGCACGCATAACCAAATTCTTTTCCGGGTCCTCACTACTTAGGGATGAGTCAACGAAAAGGCGGGTCTCCGCTGCTTGTGTAATATCAAGCGTATCGAATATGGGCACAGGATAGAATACCGTCTCAAGATTATGGTATCCATCGGGGCGTTTCTCGACAATATTCAGTCCGAGGTTGATTTTTGCACAAGGATGAATTTTCATTGTTTTTCTCTTTTATCTTGCAAAAGTACAAAAAAAAATTGTAACTTTGCGTCCACTATGGAAGAAAAAAAAGGCAACAGAAGAAGGCAGGCTCCGATAGACCCGAAGTATGGGCATTTGCAGCCACAGGCTACCGACATCGAGCGAGTGGTGTTAGGAGCGTTGATGATTGACAAGGATGCATTTTCCATCATCAGCGAGATTATTCGTCCCGAGACATTCTACGAACCTCGCAATCAAAAGATCTATGAGGCGATTCGCACGCTGAGCATGGAAGAGAAACCCGTTGACATCATGACTGTCACGGAACAGCTGAAGCGCGACGGCACTTTGGAGGATGTTGGCGGTCCTGCGTATATTCTGGAACTGAGCTCTCATGTGGCCTCATCTGCCCACATCGAGTATCACGCACATATTCTTGCACAGAAATTCCTGGCAAGGCAATTGATATCCTACGCCAGCGTCATAGAAACGAAGGCATTCGACGAGACAATAGACGTGGACGAGTTGATGCAAGAAGCGGAAGGCTCATTGTTTGAGTTGTCGCAAAAGAACATGCGGCAGAATTACACGGCAATTGACCCTATACTGAAACAAGCAGTTGCCATCTTGCAGAAAGCGGCAGCAAACACGGCTGGTCTGACGGGTATTCCTACAGGCTACACCGACCTTGACGACAAGACTTCCGGTTGGCAGAATAGCGACCTCGTGATCATCGCCGGCCGTCCTGCGATGGGTAAAACGGCTTTTGCCCTGTCGCTTGCCAAGAACATAGCCATCGACCAGCACATTCCTGTTGCCTTCTTTTCGTTGGAAATGAGCAATGTACAGCTTGCCAACCGCCTCATATCAAATGTATGTGAGATCTCCGGAAAGAAGATTCTCAACGGACAGCTAGACAATGAGGAATGGATGCGTCTGGACAAGAACTTGCGTAAGATGCAGGAGGCTCCCATGTATATCGACGACACGCCAGGCTTGAGCATCTTCGAGTTACGCACCAAGGCACGTAGGCTGGTGAGAGAGAAGAATGTGAAGATGATCATGATTGACTATCTACAGCTCATGAACGCAAATGGCATGAAGTTCGGAAGCCGTCAGGAAGAGGTCTCAACAATCAGCCGCTCGCTGAAAGGGCTGGCTAAGGAGTTGAACATACCTATTCTGGCACTCAGTCAGCTGAACAGAACTGTGGAGAACCGTGAGGGAATTGAGGGAAAACGTCCGCAACTAAGCGATTTGCGTGAGTCAGGAGCTATTGAGCAGGATGCGGATATGGTCTGCTTCGTTCACCGCCCGGAATACTATCATATACTCCAGGATGAGAAGGGAAACGACTTGCGAGGTATGGCGCAGATCATCATTGCCAAGCACCGTAAAGGAGCAACCGGCGATGTGCTGCTTACTTTCCGCGGCGAGTTCACCCGTTTCCAGAATCCAGGAGAAGACTACCTGCCAGCATCTGGCGGAGGAGAGATTATGGGCTCGCGAATGAATAGTGGAAACGACGGTTTTCCACCTCCAATCAACGGACTGCCACCATTCTAATTGGGAGTGAAGAGTGAATAACGAAAGATAATTCATGAAGTAGAAATCAGTAAAAAGCTATGAAACGGATTTACACCTTATTTATATTATGCATGCTGGGCATGGGAGTGTATGCCCAGCGGCTGAGTGTATCGGTGTTGGGTGACTCGTACTCAACCTTCGAGGGTTTCATGACTCCTGCCAGCAATGAGCTATGGTATTATTGCAAGACGCGCGATAATACCGACGTGACAGAAGTTACTCAGACATGGTGGTGGCAAACCATCAAGGAAAACGGATGGAAACTGGATACCAACAACTCGTACTCTGGAGCCACTATCGGCTACTCCGGCTATTCGGGCAACGACTACAGTGCCCGCTCTTTTATTACCCGCATGGACAATATTGGCAACCCTGATATTATCTTCATCTTCGGAGGAACAAACGACAGTTGGGCTGGCGAGAAAGTGGGCGAGTACAAGTGGGCGGAATGGAACTACGGCGACTTCTATACCTATCGGCCGGCCATGGCTTATTTGCTCAACTACCTGCAGTTGCATCATCCTAATGTGGCCATCTATTTCATCATCAACGACGGCTTGCGCGAGGACATTACAGAGTCGAGCAAAGTCATATGCGACCACTATGGCGTTCCCTATATCATGCTGAAAGACATCGACAAGCAGAACGGACATCCCACCATCAAAGGCATGCGTCAGATTGCTGATCAGGTGAGTGCAGCCGTGAAACGGTAAGTGCTATTTAAATGACAAATTATAAAGATTTTCATTAAAAAACTTACAGTTTATTTGCCCGTTTGACTGAAAGTTTGTAAATTTGCAGTCGTTAAACAAAAGAAAGATGAACAGAAACATTTCTATTTTAAGCATTATTAGCATTCTACGACTGCATGAAGCGGGCGGAAGTGTTGATATGTGCATATAGTTATGCGTATGTGTGATTATAAAGCCTTTCTCACTTCCGAGTGCGAAAGGCTTTCTTTGTTAAAGTGGCACTAATCAATAATAACAGGTAAAAGATTTCATGGATTATGAGTGACAGATTATACATTTTTGACACAACGCTCCGAGACGGTGAGCAGGTACCAGGTTGTCAGCTGAACACCGTAGAGAAGATTCAAGTGGCTAAATCGCTCGAGCAACTTGGTGTTGACGTGATTGAGGCAGGCTTCCCCGTTTCCAGTCCCGGCGACTTCAATTCGGTCATAGAGATTTCGAAAGCAGTAACGTGGCCGACTATCTGCGCCTTGACGCGTGCCGTTGAGAAAGATATCGACATTGCCGTTGAGTCGTTGAAATATGCGAAACGTAAACGTATTCACACGGGCATAGGAACAAGTGACAGTCACATCAAGTTTAAATTCAACTCCAACCGCGAGGAAATTATCGAGCGTGCCGTAGCTGCCGTCAAGTATGCGCGTAAGTTTGTCGAAGATGTGGAGTTCTATGCTGAGGATGCCGGCCGTACTGAGAACGAGTATCTGGCACGAGTAATTGAGGCTGTGGTGAAGGCAGGTGCTACCGTTGTGAACATTCCAGACACGACAGGTTATTGCCTGCCGCAAGAATATGGCGACAAAATCAAATACTTGATGGAGCACGTCGACGGAATCGACAAGGCGATCATCTCAACCCATTGCCACAATGACCTTGGAATGGCTACGGCCAACACGCTTAATGGCGTTATCAACGGTGCCCGTCAGGTGGAGGTAACCATCAACGGTATTGGAGAGCGTGCCGGCAACACATCGCTTGAGGAGATTGCCATGATCATGAAGTGCCACAAGCATCTGGGCATTGAGACCAATATCAACACAACGAAGATATACCCCACAAGCCGCATGGTTTCGAGTCTGATGAACATGCCTATACAACCGAACAAGGCTATCGTAGGCCGTAACGCTTTTGCCCATTCCAGCGGTATTCATCAGGATGGCGTCTTGAAGAATGTACATACATACGAGATTATCGACCCGAAGGATGTAGGAATCGACGACAACTCTATTGTGCTCACCGCCCGTAGTGGCCGTGCTGCTTTGAAATACCGGCTGGGTGTGCTTGGCGTCAATATCGACGACGAGGCTCGCATAGACAAAATCTACCAGAAGTTCCTCAAACTGGCCGACTTGAAGAAAGAGGTAACCGATGTAGATATTCTCACCCTTGCCGGTGCCGACACAGCCGAGGCTCATGCCGTGAAACTCGATTTCCTACAGGTGACAACGGGAATGGGGGTTCGAAGTGTCGCCAGCATCGGACTTGACATCAGCGGCCAAAAGTTCGAGGCCGCCTCGACGGGTAATGGTCCCGTAGATGCCGCCGTGAAGGCTCTGAAGAAGATTATCATGAAGCAGATGACCATCAAGGAGTTCACTATTCAGGCCATATCGAAAGGCTCTGACGACCTGGGAAAGGTACACATGCAGGTAGAGTACGACGGCAGCGTCTACTATGGCTTTGGTGCCAATACCGACATAGTCACCGCATCCGTGGAAGCTTATATTGATTGCATCAACAAGTTTAAGAAATCATGAAAACACTATTCGACAAGATTTGGGACAAGCACGTTGTACAAATTGTGCCCGACGGTCCGATACAACTTTACATTGACCGTCTCTATTGCCATGAGGTGACATCGCCGCAGGCTTTTGCCGGCATGCGCGAGCGAGGCCTGAAGTGTTTCAGGCCCAACCAGATTTTCTGTATGCCCGACCATAACACGCCTACACACGACCAGGACAAGCCTATCACCGACCCCGTATCGAAAAAACAGGTCGACACACTTGAGCGTAATGCGAGGGACTTTGGCCTGCACTATTTCGGCGTTATGTCTCCCGACAATGGTATCATCCACGTAGTAGGACCGGAGAAGGGGCTTTCGTTGCCTGGAACAACGATTGTTTGTGGAGACTCCCACACCAGCACACATGGTGCTATGGGAGCAGTTGCATTTGGCATCGGCACATCGGAGGTCGAGATGGTAATGGCCTCCCAATGCATTCTGCAACAAAAACCGAAGACGATGCGCATCAGTATTAACGGAAAGCTGGGTAAGTGCGTGACCGCCAAGGATGTGGCGCTCTATTTGATGTCAAAGCTGACAACGAGTGGTGCCACGGGCTATTTTGTGGAGTATGCGGGCGAAGTGGTCAGGGACATGTCAATGGAAGGGCGCCTGACACTATGTAACCTCACTATTGAAATGGGTGCCCGTGGAGGTTTTGTGGCCCCAGATGAGACCACCTTCGCTTACCTTCGCGGACGTGAGTATGCGCCTCAGGGCGAGGCATGGGAGAGAGCCGTTGCCGAATGGCGGACTTTACGTAGCGACGAGGATGCCGTGTTTGACAAGGAATACTTCTTTTACGCCTCCGACATTGAGCCTCGCATCACTTACGGCACCAATCCCGGCATGGGTATGGGTATCTCAGAGCGTATTCCCAAGGCCGATGGCGAGTCCGTTCCCGGTCTTGCGAAAGCACTCCACTACATGGGCTTTGAGGAAGGGCAGATGCTGCTCGGAAAGAAGGTCGACTATGTGTTCCTCGGTGCTTGTACCAATGGGCGCATTGAGGATTTCCGTGCTTTTGCCAGCATTGCCGAAGGGCGCACAAAAGCAGAGGGCGTGACCGCATGGCTTGTACCTGGCTCATGGGCTGTAGACCGTCAGATCCGTCAGGAGGGATTGGACAAGATTCTTGCCGCGGCGGGCTTCGAGGTGCGCCAGCCTGGGTGTTCTGCCTGTTTGGCCATGAACGATGACAAGGTTCCGGCCGGAAAGCTATGTGTATCGACGAGCAACCGAAACTTTGAGGGTCGTCAGGGTCCTGGCGCCCGTACTATACTGGCCTCGCCACTCGTTGCGGCCTCTGCTGCCGTTACTGGAGTGATTACCGACCCGAGAGAGTTACTGTAATAGAATTAGGAGACAAGGTTTATGAAACAGAAATTCAACATCATAACATCAACCTGCGTGCCACTTCCGCTGGAGAATGTAGATACCGACCAGATTATTCCGGCACGTTTTCTGAAAGCAACTGACAAAGAGGGATTTGGCGACAACCTCTTCCGCGATTGGCGTTATCGTCCGGACGGAAGCTTGAACCCTGACTTTGTGCTCAATAATCCTGCCTACGACGGAACCATCCTTGTTGCAGGCAAGAACTTCGGAAGCGGCTCCAGCCGTGAGCATGCCGCATGGGCTATAGCGGGCTATGGCTTCCGCGTGGTCATTAGTAGTTTCTTCGCCGATATTCACAAGAACAACGAGCTGAACAACTTCGTGCTTCCCGTGGTGGTGACAGAGGAATTCCTCGCTGAACTCTTCGCCTGTATTGCTGAAGACCCGAAGACCGAGGTTGAGGTAGATCTTCCCCAACAGACCGTTACTAACAAGAAGACGGGCAGAAAGGAGCACTTCGACATCAACGCCTACAAAAAGCATTGTCTGATGAACGGTCTTGATGACATTGACTTCCTGGTAGAGAATAGGGATAAGACTGAGCAATGGGAAGAGAAGAATATAGTTTAAGGTGCAAAGTTCAAATACGCTATGCGCGTTTGAAGTTCTAAGTTTAATGTATAAGGTTAAAGTTTAAGGAGATGGAATCGCGTTACATAGAAATCATGGACTGCACGCTACGCGACGGCGAACAAACCAGCGGTGTGTCTTTCCTGCCTCACGAGAAGCTGATGATTGGCCGCATGTTGCTAAGCGAGGTGAACGTCGACCGCATTGAGGTGGCCTCTGCAGGTGTGTCGGAGGGCGAGCACGATGCGGTGGAGATGATTTGCCGCTATGCGCGTCAGAACGATATGCTCGAGAGGGTAGAGGTACTAGGGTTTGTCGACGGGCACAAGAGTGTAGATTGGATTAACAGTTGTGGAGGAAAGGTTATCAACCTGCTGGCGAAAGGATCGTTAAAGCATTGCCGGCACCAACTTCAGAAGACGCCCGATGAGCATATCGCCGATATCAAGGAGACCGTGTCCTATGCCAACAGCCTGGGAATGACCGTGAACCTCTATCTGGAGGATTGGTCGAACGGAATGAGTGACTCCCCCGAATACGTATACCATCTGCTGGACAGCCTTTTCGCAAGCGATACACACATCCGCCGCGTCATGTTGCCCGATACGCTGGGCATCGTGCATCCGCTCCAGTGTGTCGAGTTCTTCCGCAAGATGATGAAACGCTATCCCGATACTCATTTCGACTTCCATGCCCACAACGACTACGACCTGGCCGTGAGCAATTCGCTGGCTGCGGTATTGAGCGGCGCAAAGGGTCTGCACGTCACGGTGAACGGTCTCGGTGAGCGGTGTGGCAATGCGCCCCTGGCAAGCGTCCAGGCTATTCTGAAGGACAAGTTCAACGCCAAGACAGGTATCAACGAGAGCAAACTTAACGACATCAGCCGGCTGGTAGAGGGCTATAGCGGTATTGCCGTGGCACCCAACCAGCCCATCGTCGGCGAGAATGTATTCACGCAGGTGGCTGGTGTACATGCCGACGGCGACCACAAGAACAACCTCTACCAGAACGCGCTTCGGCCCGAGCGCTTCGGCCGTAAACGCGAGTATGCCCTCGGAAAGACCAGCGGCAGGGCCAACATCGCCAAGAACCTGGAGGAACTGGGCCTTCAGCTCACACCCGAGCAGCAGCAACGTGTGACGAAACGCATCACCGAGCTGGGCGACAGGAAGGAGATTGTTACGCAAGAAGACCTGCCCTACATCGTCAGCGACGTGCTCAAGCACGATGCGCCCGAGGACAAGGTGAAGTTGCTCAGCTATGTGGTTTCGACGGCCTACGGACTGAAGCCGGGCGCCAACATCAAGGTGGAAATCAACGGACAGCAGTATGAGGCCAGCGCCACAGGCGACGGACAATACGACGCATTCGTGAAGTCGCTCAGCTATATCTACAAGAAATATCTCGGCCGCACATTCCCCATACTCGCCAACTATCAGGTGAGCATCCCGCCAGGAGGACGCACCGACGCTCTGGTACAGACGGTTATCACATGGAATAACAACGGAAAACTGATTCGTACACGAGGACTCGACGCCGACCAGACAGATGCCGCCATTAAAGCAACCTTTAAAATGCTTAATATTTTTGAAGAGCAGCAATAACCGGCGGCTTTTAGACGTTATGTTGACGTGAGGAGATTCCTTCCGCCTCTTTTCATTCGGGAAGAGTCTTAAGAAACATTTATAAAAAACACATACAAATATGAAGTTACGAATTGCCGTTCTTTCCGGCGACGGTATAGGTCCGGAAATCATGAAACAGGGTATTGCCGTGATGAACGCCATTGCCAGCAAGTTCAACCATGAGTTTACCTACGAGGAGGCCATCTGCGGTGCCCATGCCATCGACGTTGTGGGCGAACCTTATCCCGAGAGCACCCACGAGGTGTGCATGCGGGCCGATGCCGTGCTCTTCGCTGCCGTTGGCGACCTGAAATACGACAACGACCCCACTTCGCCCGTGCGCCCTGAGCAGGGGTTGCTGGCCATGCGCAAGAAGCTGGGGCTGTTCGCCAACATCCGCCCGGTGTTCACCTATGATTGCCTGTTGCACAAAAGTCCGCTAAAGGACGAGCTTCTGCGGGGGGTAAATTTTGTTGTAATCCGCGAACTTACGGGGGGTATGTATTTCGGTGCGAAACATCAGGACAACGACATGGCTTACGACACCGACATCTACACCCGGCCAGAGATTGAGCGCATCCTGAAAGTAGGTTTCGAGACCGCCATGAAGCGTAAGCGCCACCTCACCGTGGTCGACAAGGCCAACGTACTTGCAAGCAGCCGCCTGTGGCGTCAGATAGCCCAGGAGATGGAGCCGCTCTATCCAGAGGTGACCACCGACTACATGTTTGTAGACAACGCCTCGATGCGCGTGCTGACCGAGCCCGGCTACTTCGACGTCATCGTTACCGAGAACACCTTCGGCGACATCCTCACAGACGAGACCTCGTGCATCACCGGTTCGATGGGACTCCAGCCCTCGTCGTCGCTGGGCGAGCACACGCCACTCTTCGAGCCCGTACACGGCTCATGGCCACAGGCCGCAGGCCAGAACCTTGCCAATCCGCTGGCACAGATTCTCTCAGCCGCCATGCTGCTCGAGCATTTCGGTCTGGAGGCAGAGGGCAAGCTGGTGCGTGAGGCCGTATCAGCCTCGCTCGACGCCCACGTTCGCACCCCGGAGATACAGGTTGAGGGCGGTGCAAAGTACGGCACGAAGGAAGTTGGAGAGTGGATTGTCAATTACATCAACGAGGCATGAGAAAGGCTCTTCTGCTGGCGTTCCTATGCGTTGCCATGTCCGTCTGGGCACAAGACAAGCAGGCGTTGCGCGACTCGCTGAGCAAGGCCGCCGACGAGCTGGCGTACTACCCCGACAGCACCGACCTCAGGCTGAAGAAGGCCGCCTGGAACATGGAGCTGGAACAGTGGGAGTACGCTCTCGACGAGTACTCGCGCATCCTTAGCCGCCACCCGGAATGCCTCGCGGCTCTTTTCTATCGTGCCTACGCCAACGAGCGCCTGCGCCGCTACAACTTCGCGCGCCTCGACTACGAGAACCTGCTCACGTTCGTGCCCGGTAACTTTGAGGCCCTGCTCGGACTGGCCCTGCTCAACCAGAAGGACCACCACTACACCGAGGCCATGGATCAGATCAACCAGTTGGTGCAACAACATCCCGACAGCGCCCTGGCCTATGCGGCACGGGCCGGCATCGAGGAAGAGCGACAACAACTGGAGCTGGCCGTCTACGATTACGGAGAGGCCATCAGGAGGGCTCCAAACGACCCAACCTTCATAGTAGCCCGCGCCAGCCTCTTGGCGCGCTTAGGGCGCAAGGGAGAGGCCCTAGAGGACGTCGAGCGAGCCGTCCGCCTTGGCGTGCCACGCGGAGGACTCTTGAAAACGGTCCGAACCAAGAAATAACGACATTCAGGCGGAAGAACCAAGGTGGCGTTCTTCAATGGAATGGAGAATTCTCCGGTATAATAATGGAGGAGACTCGGATTAATACGGAGGAGGCTCGGATTAATACGGAGGAGACTCGGATTAATACGGAGGAGGCTCGGATTAATACGGAGGAGGCTCAGATTAATGCAAAGGAGGCTCAGATTAATGCAAAGGAGGGCTCAGGCGTTTTTGCAGAACGCTTGAATTTAAGCATAAATAGTCAGCATATCCGTTGAAAAAAAGCCAACTTCCACAAAATGTCTTAGCCTGAAATAGGTTGACTCCTGCCAAGCCTCTTAAGAGTTAAAAAGAGTTATGAGAAAAGGTCAACGTTTACACGCGCTTTCAAGCGTGCAGTCGCAGTGGAATACCTGCAAAGTGGTGAGGAGC
>JAEEXN010000129.1 GCA_016291595.1 Prevotella sp. | reverse complement strand
TCATGGGATACTCGCTGTGCTATACATGCAGAGGCCTTCCCGCTACGGACCTCCGCAAAAGTGTGACGATCATAGGAGCCTCTGCGTTCTCTTGCACCGACCTGACCTCTATCACCATTCCCAACAGCGTAACGAGCATCGAAAACTTTACATTCGAAGGTTGTTACAACCTTACCTCTATCGACATCCCCAACAGCGTAACAATTATTAAAACAGGTGCTTTCTCTAATTGCTACAACCTGACCTCTATCGACATCCCCAACAGTGTGACGAGCATAGGAGAGAGTGCGTTCCAAGATTGCGCCAGCCTCACTTCTGCTACTATTGGTAACGGCGTGACGAGCATAGGAAAATATGCATTTGGGAATTGCTCCAACCTTACCTCAGTTTCCCTTGGCAAAAACATGACGACTATCGAAGATTATGCGTTTGAATTGTGCAATTTGAAGGAAGTATATTGCTATGCTGAGAAAGTTCCATCAACAAAATTCGAAGCTTTTCATTCTACCAACATACAGAATATTACATTATACGTTCCTGCCAGTGCCATTAACGACTATAAGAGTACGACGCCCTGGTGCTATTTTTACACCATCAAGGAGATTTCTGGTACCTCAGTCCAGGCCGTTAAGGAGAGCGTGCCCGTGCTGATTTCCGCCAACAACGGCTTGATAACCGTGAAGGGCGAGCTGGATGGTGAGCCGGTAGCGGTCTATACTGCCGAGGGCAAGCTGATGGGCTCAGGCACGATAAGCAGCGGTCTGGCAACGGTTAGCACAAGCCTCGGGGCTGGCTCGGTGGCCATCGTGAAGATCGGACAGAAGGCGGTTAAGGTGGTGATGAGGTAAAGCAAGACGGTGAACGAATTGTTCATTGTCGGCTTAAACATATCTGTTCGGAAACACAAAGGGGTGACCATTTCGTTCACCCCTTTATTCTTCGTTTAGATTGATGATGCCAAGGGTGGCCGTTTTGTCCACTCCTTTCCTTCATTTTTTTAAACAACCGGTAAAACTAAAACAACCTTTTAATAGTGACGGACGTCGCTCAGGCATCATGCTTGAATAATATTGTCTAAGTTGTCTGTGTTGTCTTTTCTTTTAACTTTAAACTTTGAATTTTCGGAGCAGCGAGCGCCAAAGATACTTGCATCGGTTTGGCAGAGATTCCCGCTGACGCGCCTACCCGTAGCCTTTCGTGACGAAAATCATGGTCAGAATGGACATGACCTTTTACCTGCAGCTCCGCTTCCTATGGCTTGCGCGAGTTAGCATCCGAGAGCGTGGAGTTGGGAAATCTCACTTCTGTAATCGGGCCAACCGGGATGTGATGAGCTCCATGTATGCGCACTTCATGTCTTCGCAGAGGAAAGAATCGTGTATAAGCGTCTGCCACTTTGGTAGAGCCTTTTGAAGACTGGCTATCAGACGCAGCAATACATTCTCTTCCAAGCCCATTGTCTTTGCCGCACTTAGAAAATCGTCCAGACGGAGTTTTGTATTTCTTCCAGAAAGGGGGAGTGCCAACTCCTCTTTGTCCCTGGGGTTGGCAATAGCAATGTTAAGGAGGTCATAGGCTGGCGACAACTGGTACTTTTCAGAAGGACGGTAGAGCGAGAAGTTCTTCAGGTGCATGTCGTTGTTGCCTGTCACAAAGCAGAAAAGCAAGAGCTGCATATAGTTCGTCAGGTCGAGCTTAGGCGTGTTACTATACTGTGCTATGGTCTTCGCAATTTGCTCATGTGAGCCTTTATACTTGTATTCTGTAGGGTGCAACGTCAGTTGGCACATGTCCTCCATGTCAATTTTCTCGCCATTCCTGGTACGGTCAATGCGTTTGGTAATGTAACCGAGTTCACCATCGGCCAAACGAATGAGACTATGAGGTACGACACTTATCTTCGCCGCTTCAGCAAGGTGCATTGTCAGGTCTTCGTTTTCGGGCAACTGCGGGTAACTCTCCGTCTGGGGCTTGAAGATATAATTTCCCCAAAGCCCCACGATGGTCAGCCGGCTACAGCCCTCATGTTTGTTGAGGTTCAACGACAGCTTGGGCTGAACGCCTGTTAGTGAGGTTTGGGCACGAATTACTTGCTCGGCCAAACTATCAAGATCTTCATGCCGATATTCCAGCGATGGTGCATCTTTTGTCCCAAAGAACTTTCGAACACAACTAGGGTGAAAGTCTTTCTGTCCCTCTTTCAAAGGTTGATAACAATATAGGCACTTACACATCATTCGCCTCCTTCCTTGTTTATTGGCACGACACTGACAGAGCCGATGCACTCTTTGCAGCACAACAGCAGCAGAGACATACGGTCGAGAATGCTGATGTCGGTGTTGCGGAGCGCCACATCAAGCAACCATCCTTCAGGTATCAGTCCGTCAAAAAACGGGAACAACACAGGGCTTACGAACGCCTCAGTCTGTAATGGCAGAGTCAGACTTACTGGCTGTGCATCCTCGCGAGCGAGATACGTTTCATCATAGCAGAAGCGATATTCGCCGCCTTCTTCTGTTAAGATGCCTGTAAAAATGTCCTTGCGGTATATTTCTGCCTGTCTCATCGCTTGGGTGTTGCCGTTAGTTCGTAATCAAACAAATCAAGTAGTTGGTTTACCTTATCCATCCTCAGCGTCGGTTTCCCTTGTTCCAGGTTTCTGACGAAGCAAAGCCCCACGCCCGACTTCAAGGCGAGGTCTTCCTGAGTAAGGCCATATTCCTTGCGCAGGGTCTTTACAACAGCTGACAGTTTTGTCTTTTCCATATCAAATTATATTGTTTCGAATGCAAAATTATAATTTTATTTTGATATTATATCATTTCTAATATAAAATTGAATAGATTTAACAGAATTATATGCGTTCTACTACAATATATTTGAGAAAACACTCTGTTCTGGTTCTATCTGTTAAAGCAAACCTGGCAGCGTGCCCGCTAAAAAAGCAACACCACAGACACGGCGTTGCTGCCCACGGCGACATCGTATTTGCGTCGCTTTCCTGTTATCTTCCTGCCCAGCCAGTAGCCGGCCTCAGTGGAAAGGATGCCGATGCCAGCTCCTGCCAGCACGTCAGCCCAGTGGTGGTGGCGGTTGGCGACACGCTCGATGGCGATGCCCGTGGCGGCAGCATAGCCCGCAATGCCTATCCACGGTGAGATGTGGCGCGTCTCCTTGAACAATACGCTGGCTCCGGTGAAGGCCAACGACGTGTGTCCCGACGGGAAAGAATGGTTGTCGGAGCCGTCGGGGCGCTCCGAACGAACCATGGGCTTGAGCGAATAAGTAACAGCCGCATCGATGGCAAAGGAAGCGGCGGCATTGACAGCCGCCTGCTTCCAGTCGTATTTGTCCTGCGCCGTGCAACTCATTGCACAGAACAAAAGGAGGATTGCCAGATGCTTTCTCAACTCTTCTTGGTCTTGATGACGCCAACACAGCAGGCTCCGATGACCAGCAACACGCCCGAGACGATCATCATCGACGACTGGTGGCTGCCTATCATCGTCAGAATCAAGCCGCCACAGAGGGCTGCCACAATCTGAGGAATGCAGATGGTGCCGTTGAAGAGTCCCAGGTAAGCGCCCATGTGGCCATAGCCCTGCAGGGCATTGGTGACGAAGGTGAACGGCATAGCCAGCATAGCAGCCCAAGCGCAACCAATCAGGAGGAACGGAACGAACTGCAAGTACTGATCGTGGATGAACGGAACCATAGCAAAGCCGATGGCGCCTAACAGCAGGCTCACGGCATAGGCCATCTTCGTGTTCGAGAAACGAGGCAGGATGGCTGCCCACACGACGCTGCCCACGGCCTGGACGGCAAACAGAATGCCCACCCAGTTGCCGGCAGTCTGGAACGACTCGCTGGCCGGGTTGGTGGTATTCCATACGGTCTCGGCAATGGCGCCCGTGCTATAGTTCCACATGTAAAGGAATGCTGCCCAGCAGAAGAACTGCACCAGGCCCACTTTCCAGAATGTGGAAGGAGCATTCTTGAGCAGGGTAATCCAGTTGGCACTTTCCTCTTTCTCCTCAGAGACAGGGTTGTACTCGCGGTACTCCTTGGGATTCCACTCTTTCACCTTCATGGTGGTGTAGATGACACAGAGGATCAGGATGGCGGCTCCGATGTAGAACGACCAGATGACCGAGTCGGGCACCACGCCCTCGGGGGCCACATTGCTGATGCCGATGGCAGTAAAGATGAATGGGAACAGATAGCCGGCCACACTACCTGCATTGCAGAGGAACGACTGAATGCTGTAGGCCTTGGCTTTTTGCTTCTCGTTCACCATATCGCCCACCAGCATCTTGAACGGCTGCATGGCCATATTGATGCTCGTGTCGAGAAACATCAGGGCAATCAGACCGAAAATCATGGCGGCTGAGACGGTCAGTCCTAAAGAACCCGAATTGGGCAGCAGGCACATGACGAGCACGGCCATGGCGGCACCTACAAACAGATAAGGAATGCGGCGCCCGAAGCGTGTCCACGTTTTGTCGGACAACGTTCCGACAATCGGTTGCACAAGGATTCCCATCAGCGGTGGAAGAATCCAGAAGTAGCTCAAATTATGAGGGTCAGCACCCAGTGTGGCAAAGATACGCGAGATGTTGGCACTCTGCAAAGCGTATGCGATTTGCACACCAAAGAATCCGAAACTCAGATTCCATAAATTCCAAAAAGATAAATCTGGTTTTTGTTTCATGTTTTTTGTTGTTATATGTTGTTTTATTCTTTTTTCAGTTCTTGTTTTCTTTCACGTTTGTCATACGAGCAGCATAGCTTATTATGCATTATGCATTATTCATTATGCATTAAACAGCATTATTCATTATGCATTAAACAGCATTATTATCATTCTGCATTCCTGTTGTTTTCACAATAGACATCAAGAGTTTTAGCAGTTCTTCACAATCATTTAGCAGGCTTGTGGCTTCTTTCTCAGTGATATACTCAGTATCCCGTAATAGTTCTATCCAGAACTCCGCTTCGCTGGCTTCTTTTAAAGAAATGCTCATCTTAGCCTTAAACTCAGCTTTTGAGATTCCCCTGATAGCCTCTTTTACGTTGGCGCCGATACTCGTCCCACTACGCATCAACTGCTTGCCAATTACAAAGTCATGCTTTTCTTCGCACAAATATTTGTACAGTTTAACGCATCGTATTGCGAATCTGTAGCTTTTAACGGCTATGATATTATCTTCTTTCGCCTTCATATATTAGTAGTTGTATTTTTTATTACAATTTCCTGTTATTCATTAAGGTATATTATGCATTCAGATATATTATGCATTCAGATATATTATGCATTATGCATTATGAATTATGCATTCTTCATGATGCATTACCTGGTTGTCCCTCTGATAATCAGGCGGGTACGTACCACCCGACGTTCGATTTTCCCCTCGGGAATGGTTCCCTCGACATGGCCGATGAGGACATCCACGGCCTCGGCACCAAGGGCAGGGCCACGCTGCTCTACGGTGGTGAGCATCGGGTCGCATGCCACGGCACGCTGGCCATTGGTGAAACCGCAGATGGCTACATCCTGGGGAATGCGGAGCCCCGCCCGCTTCGCCGTGTAGAGAATGCCTATCGCCGTATCGTCGTTGACTGCGAAGAAGCCGTCGGGGCGGTCTGGTCGTCTCAGTACCTCAGGAGTTAACAACTCGGCGTCGGCACGATTGTCACAAATACTATAAAGGCTTTCGTCCAGCTCTATACCATGCTTCAGCAGAGCGTCCTTGTAGCCGTTGAAACGGTTTTTCGAAATCTCCAGCTGCATGGGAGAACCATAAAAGGCGATTCGCTTGCAGCCGGTCTCGATCAGGTGGGAGACGGCATTGAAGGCGCCCATATAGTCGTCGACCACCACCCGGCTGGCATTGATTCCCGTACAGATGCGGTCGTAGAATACCAAGGGCACTCCACTGTCGATAAGTCGCTGGAAATGAGAGAAGTCGCGAGTATCCTTGGCCTGAGAGACAATAATGCCACAGACCTTATTCTCGTAGAACGACTGGCAGATGCGCACCTCCCGCTCGTATCGCTCGTCGCTCTGTGCCACCATGATACGATAGCCACGCGACGAGGCTTCCTCCTCAATTCCCGACAGGATGCTGGAGAAATAGAAATGTGCTATCTCCGGCACGATGACGCCTATCACCTTCAGGGGCTT
>JAEEXN010000035.1 GCA_016291595.1 Prevotella sp. | reverse complement strand
TTGCTCGAACTCGCGTCCGCGGTTCTCACTGCCCCGGTTATCTAAGATGAACAGCAAATAGCCTTTCTGTGCCATGTAAGTCTCCCAAGAGCGGCTGGCATAGTGCCATGATGCCCCAACGTTGTGAGCATGCGGGCCACCGTAGACGTAAATGACGGTTGGATACTTCTTCTGCGGGTCAAAGCCGGTGGGTTTCACCATACGGTAGTATAGGTCGGTCTGTCCGTCGGCTGCCTTGATGCTGCCACTCTCGTAGGTCGGCACGTCGTAACCCTCCCAGGGGTCTTTAGCCGTAAACAGGTCGCGGCTCTTGCCCGTCTCAGTGTTGGTCACCACAATCTTTCGTGGTATGTCGGGCTCTGAGTAGTTGTCGAGCAGCGTTCTTCCAGTGGGGGAGAGCTGGGCGTTGTGCCATCCACGTCCGTTGTCGAGTGCCATGCGCTTACCGTTCTTCACATTAACAGCAAAAATATTACGTTGAATGGGGCTGGCCTCGTTCGATGCATAGATGATGCTCTTGGCCTTCGTGTTGAAACCAACAAGCTCCATCACCACCCATGGACCCTTGGTCAGCTGGCGTATCAGTTTTCCATCGCTGTTATAAAGATATAAATGATTGTAGCCGTCGCGCTGGCTTTGCATGATAAACTTCGTTGCATCCCAAGGAAGGAATACTATGGGGTGCTGCGGTTCAACGTATTTTTCGTGGGTTTCACGATAAAGTTCTGCTTTTCGCTCACCTGTCATCGCGTCGTAGCTTACCAGCCGGCAGTCATTCTGATCGCGGTTCAGCTCAAACATATAGATAGTCTTCGAGTCAGGACTCCAGCTGATATTCGTGAAATACCGGTCGGTCGGATCACCTGCCTGTAAGTATATAGTTTGGTTCGTTGCCACATCATATACTCCCACGGTTACCTTATGGCTGGTTTCGCCAGCCATAGGATACTTATCGGGCTTGTATTCGGCTATACGCGGAAAGATATCCACCTGTGGATAGTCGGTCACCATGCTCTGGTCCATGCGGTAGAAAGCCATGCGGCTTTTGTCAGGACTCCAAAAGATGCCGTCGTCGATGCCGAACTCATTACGGTGTACAGCCTCACCATAGACAATCTCGCGGCTGCCGTCGGTTGTTAGCTTGTGCTTCACGCCTTCAGCGTCGGTAACATATAGCTGGTTGTCGTCTTCTTTCTGTGCGAAAGGCTTTGTCTGCTCGGGCCTTTCTCTCTTCTCCAACCTGACGGGCATCTCGCCCTTCCATTCGTACATGCGGTTCTCGGGCACCATCTTGCGATAGTTCTTGCCGCCGAAGTTCAGGTCTTCCAACGTGAACTTTTTCAATTCTTGTGCCGACATGCTCATCGTCATCATGGCCATGATGAAAACAATAATTTTTCTCATATGTTCCGTATTTAGATTAATTCTCGTCGTCAAAGCTGCGTCTCCTGTCGAAATCCTTGCTGAATCTCTTGCCGCTCTTGTCGAATTTTCCACCCTTGTCGAACTTTCCGCTTTTTCTGCCCCCGCGGTTGAAATCGCGGTCGCGTCTGTTACCACGATCATCGTTTCTCGGTCCACGGTCGAAGCCATGGTCGCGTCTGTTGCCCCGCATTCCCGATCCGCGTCTCTCGCCACCTCTTTCTTCATGGTCAAAGTCACGGTCGCGTCTGGGTTTTCTGTCATCGTTTCTCGGTCCACGCTCTCTATGATCGGAACCGTGCTCAAATGTGCGCGGCTCACCTTTATAGTTCTTTTCGAACGAGTGGAACTTAAATGAGCGGATGTCGCCTTCCTCATTCTCATCCTCCTCGTCGAGGTGTTTCTTGAAATCACGGTTTTTCTTGAAACGGTGTTTCTCAGCCATGGCTTTTTTCTCCTCCTCGGTTTTCACCACGCCGCCCTCGCTACGGAACTCCTGCAGACGGCCCTCAAACATCTGATATTTGCGGAACTCGCACTCCAGAGAGCCGTTGTAAAGCGGAATCTTGATGCTCGGTTTCAGCCCGATGGCGTCGAAACACTCCTCGCGGTAGCTCAATATCCACGCCTCATTGCCTTGGAAGGCATGCTTCAGACGTTCACCAATCATCTTGTAAGTACCGATGAGGTCGGGGGTGGAGATGCGCTCGCCGTAAGGCGGATTAGTCACGATAATGGCCTTCTGCTGCGGTTGCGTGAAATCCTTAAAGTCAGCCTGCTCCACGGTGATGATGCTTGACAGACCGGCAGCCTTTACGTTCAAGCGGGCAGTATTTACTGCCTTTATGTCGACGTCGTAGCCATAAATGTGGCATTTCGCCTCTTTCTCTGCCGAGTCGTCGTTGTATATTTCGTCGAACAGGTCCTGGTCGAAGTCATTCCATTTCTCGAATGCATATTCCTTGCGGAAGACGCCTGGGCTCATGTTCAAGGCAATGAGCGCTGCCTCAATAAGCAGGGTACCGCTGCCACACATCGGGTCGATGAAGTCGATGTCGCCTTTCCATCCTGTCTGCAGAATCATACCAGCTGCTAGAACCTCATTCAACGGAGCTTCCACGCTCTCCTGGCGATAGCCTCGACGGTGCAGCGACTCTCCGCTTGAGTCGAGCGACAACGTGCAGTCGTCCTCGGCCACATGCATGTTCAACCGGATGTCGGGATTGGCAACGGAGATATTCGGGCGCTTGCCTGTTCGCTCGCGGAACTGGTCAACGATAGCGTCCTTCACTTTGTAACTCACGAATTTTGAGTGACGGAACTCCTCAGAGAACACTACTGAGTCAACTGCAAACGTCTTCTCGTTGTCCAGATATTCACTCCAGTCAATCTTCATCACCTCCTCGTAGACCTCGTCGGCGCTGCGAGCTTTGAAGTGTTTGATAGGCTTGAGGATTTTAATGGCAGTGTGCAACTGGAAGTTGGCACGATACATCATCTCCTTGTCGCCGGTGAAAGAAACCATTCTCCGTCCGATGGTTACGTTTTTAGCACCTAATTCTGTCAGCTCTTGTGCCAAGGTAGGCTCGAGGCCCATGAACGTCTTGGCAATGAGTTCAAATTCTTGTTCCATATTGATTGTAGATATTTTAATCGTAAGTGGGAGGTCTTATTTGTGATTCTTTTTCGTTCCATTCTCCATGTCTTCCGTGAGCCACACGTTTGCTCCGATGACACAATCGTCGCCAACTGTAATGCGCCCAAGCAGAGTGGCGTTTGCATAGATGACCACATTGTCGCCGATAATCGGGTGGCGGGGAATGCCTTTGATGGGATTGCCGTTTTCGTCGAGTGGGAAACTTTTTGCTCCAAGTGTCACACCTTGATATAGTTTCACGTTGTTGCCGATAATGCAGGTAGCGCCGATGACCACACCTGTTCCGTGGTCGATTGTGAAATGATTCCCGATGCGTGCACCTGGGTGTATGTCGATGCCCGTCTCTGAATGAGCCATCTCTGTCATGATTCGTGGGATAAGCGGTACGCCCAGCTCTACGAGCTCGTGTGCGATACGGTAGTTGGTCAGCGCTTTAATCACCGGATAACATGATATAATCTCACCGAAACTTTCAGCGGCCGGGTCGCCGTTGTAGGCGGCCTCGACGTCGGTGGCCAGCACTTTGCGAATCTGCGGTAGCCTCGTAATCATCTCAGCGGCAAGTGCCTCTGCCTGTCCGCGCCGCTCAGCTATCACTTGATAGTCCTCGTCCTCGTCAGAACATGCAAAACACAATCCGGCCAGAATCTGATCGGACAGCAGTTTGTGCAGCCGTTCCATATTCACGCCAATGTGGTATCTGATGGTCTTCATGTTGACCGTAGACTTGCCATAAAAACCAGGAAAAAGAATGCTTCTCGAGAGTTCGATAATCTCTTCGAGCGCACGAAGCGAAGGCAACGGATTTCCGTCGCGATGTTGGTGGAAAAGACCTCTGAGTGACTCTGGCTCAGACAGTTCCTCCACCGTTTGAGTCAGGGTTTGAGTTAGATTCTCAGTACTCATCTGATGTTGTGACAATAAAATGTGGTGCAAATTTACGTATTTTCTCTGAAATGACAATCATTTTCCTTTTTTTTTCCACTTTCAAGCACAAAGTAAATCCAAAAGGGGGCATTGCCGACCGCTCTGTCGTGCATGGTGGCAAGACAACTAGCATCGGATTACAATATAATCACGGTGCATAGTTTTTGTACGTCTGCATCGAAAGTGTCTTTGTTGACCGCCTTATTTTTAATGACCGAACGGCAGTTATAGATGGTTTGTGGCGATAAAAACAATAGTCCGGCAATGTCGGCAGTGTTTTTTACGCCGAGTCGGATGAGAGCAAAAGTTCGCAGCTCGGTATTCAGCACATGGGGTGACTTTGTTACAATGTGTGCATCGTCTTTAAGCAAACTGTTAAACTCATCCACGAAAGTAGGGTATAGTTCCAGAAATGCTTTGTCGAAGCGATTAAGAAAGATGGCAGCATCTTCCTCAGATATTCGTGTTGATGACATGGTGGAGAGCAACTCTTGCACCTGGTTGGCTTTAATTTTGCGCTTGACGAGTGTCTGGTATTTACCTAATTTGTCAATATATTTTGCACATAGGTCGATATAGATAGACGCCAGCCCCTCGCGCCGTTTGTTGGTGTCAATCAGTTTCTTGTTCAGCTCTTTTAGTTGTTCGTTCAGGTTGGCCTGATGGTTGTTGCTGTCTGCCAATTGTTGGTTCAGGTTCTTCAGTTGTTGGTTATTCTTGGCCAATTCTCGCCTTCTGCTGGCCAGTTTTTTGTTCTGCCGGTAGATGTAGTAAGCACCGAGCACCAGACCAATGACCAGCAGCGATATGAAAAGGATGCTGGAACGCAGGTTCCTGTTCTGTTTTTTCATAGTAGTCTGGTAGGTTGACATGATTTGCGGTAATATGCGAGAAATCTCGATGATGCGCAGTCGGTTGTTATAGAATTTGGCATCTTCCATCGAGATGTTGATATATCGTTCTGCCCGTTCCAACTGGGCCTTGCCCTGCTGGAACAAGTGCATAGCCAATGACTGTAAAGCCATGTTCTCCATGGTGCAACCTTTCACATCGGCAATAGCTGCTTTAATGGCATATTCCTCATATTGCTTGTTGATACCCTCTACACTATAGCTTCCAGCAAGGGCAAACGCAGCCATGGCATAAGGGCGCAAACTCTCATCGGTATGGTTTAGAACATTCTGATAGTGCATCTTGGCCCGTTTGCTGTCGGGCTCTATATATACATGGCGTTCTCCTTGGTAGTATTCATAGAGCGGGTTGTCGGCATGAATGTTTTCCAATGCCATTTTAAGACTGTTGCGGGCTTTGTCGCGATAGAGTGGTGCAAACACCTGGTCGTGACAATAGTCTGCCCAATAGGTGTAGATGGTAAAAAAGGCAAGGTGATACTTGAATAGCAATTTTGTGTTTACTTTTTCCGTATGAAGCCCGTTCAAGTTTTCCACGGCCTCGTTATACAGACCACCGATAGCCATAATCTCTGACTTGTAGATGGTAAATAGCTGCACATAATAGGCGTTCTTTAAATCTTTGGCCAATGCTTCACCACGGTTAGCATAAGCCATAGCCGAGTCGAATTGGAATACATAATACTCGTTGTAGAGTTCTTCCAGCGTATGCATTTTGTCTTCTGGCATACTCTCTTGACTGAGTTTCCCCTTAAGAAAAGCGATGCGTTCTTCCTTTGCTTTCATGTATTGAGTTTTGTTGCTGATAACCGAATCGAGCTTTTCAAGCAACAGATTGTTGTCTGCCTTTATAGGCATTACGACAGTTATGATAATGAGTAGGAATGCAAATCTTTTCATTAAACCACTAGTTTTAATGGCAAATATAAATATTATTCCTGAATTGTTATTATTTACTATTAATAATTTAATACTTTTTATAATTTACTGATTATAAGCTATTTATTATATTCATATATATACTTCATTTTTACTATTCATCTACTATGAGTTATTCTCTAAGCTAAACATAATTATCTTTGCGACAGGAAACCTAAATTTCATAATTTAAACAAAGAGTGTATGACAGAAAAGAAACAACTTCTGAAAAAATGCCTCTCACTTGGCTTGCTGGCACTATTGATGCCGCTGGCCATTATCGCGCAGGATATTAAGGTGAAGGGTGTTGTGAAAGATGAGACTGGCGAGACGGTTATCGGAGCCACGGTGATGCAAAAGGGAACCAGTAATGGTGCCATTACCGATCTTGACGGAAATTTCTCTCTTACTGTTCCTGGCAATGCTACATTGGTCGTTTCCTACGTAGGCTATAGTAAGCAGGAAGTCACCGTGAATGGCAAAACTGATTTTACCATTATCATGAAGAGCGACGAGAAAACACTGAGTGAAGTGGTGGTCGTGGGTTATGGCACCATGGACAAGAAAGAGCTGACGTCGGCCATCTCACATGTGGGCGAGGAAAACTTCCTCACTGTGAGCTCGCTCGACCCCTCAATGATGATTCAAGGCAAGGTGGCAGGTGTATCGATTACAAACACAGGCACTGGTGACCCTAACAATCAGGCTAGCATTCAGATTCGAGGTGTCAGCTCTCGTTCGGCCGGACTTGGCCCGCTGATTGTTATTGATGGTGTTCCAGGTGGAAACCTGACTAATATCAACCCTAACGACATAGCCTCTTTCGACGTGCTGAAAGATGGTGCCGCATCGGCTATCTATGGAACGCGCGGATCGAATGGTGTGATTGTTGTCACCACGAAGAAAGGAAGTAAAGACGGCCAGATGCATACTTCTTATTCAGGACAGATGTCGTGGGATGTCATTAACAAAGAGCTGAAGATGATGAGTGCCCAGGACTATCGCGACGTGCGCCTCGGTTGGGGTGACACGGGTGTTGATCTTGGCGGCAATATTGATTGGCTCGATGAGAGCAGTCGCACTGGAGCCACCATGCAGCACACATTGACCCTGAGTGGCGGTAATGACAAGAGTAACTACCGCGTCAGTGCCGACTACCGAAATGCACATGGCATTGACTTGCGCTCAAAGCGAGAGGAGTATGGCGCACGTGCAGCTGTCATGCATACGACGAAAAACGGGCTCTTCACCATTACAGCAAATGTGGCTCCACGTGTGATTTACCGTGATAATGCTGACTGGAGCGTATTCAAGGATGCCATTGAGGCCAACCCGACAACTCCGCTGATGGATCCAGATGATCCCGTACGTTATTATAATTTCCAAGGACAGGTTGTAGGAAGTAACCCTGTGGAGCGTCAGCGGTTGGAGAAAGACCATGCCGACACAAAGCTGCTCGACTGGGATGGTACGATACGGCTTAACCTGCTTCCGCTATTGACAAAAGACGATAGTGGTAACCACAGCCTGACGACTCAGGTCATGTTTGCTGACCATCAGTATAGCAATGACAATAGCTGGTTCCGCCCGTCGACAAGTACACAGGCTGTCAACAATGGTCGTGACGGTGAGGCCAGCCGGTCTTACAGCAAGGAAAGCCAGTATGTGGCAGAGTGGCTCACCAACTATACGGGCAGTTTCGGCAATCATCATGTGAAAGGAATGGCCGGCTACTCCTACCAGTATTCTCGTTACTCTGGCTTTAATGCCGAGAATAAGGATTTCCCCAACGATGGCCTTGGTGCTGACAATCTTGGTTCGGGTGAGTATGCCAAGGAAGAAGGCGAGGTGCTTATGGGCAGTTACAAGAATGACGCCAAACTTATTTCTTTCTTCGGACGCGTAAGCTACGATTACGACGGACGCTATCTTTTTACAGCCTCTCTGCGGCATGAAGGATCGTCTAAATTCGGTTCAGACAATAAGTGGGGTAACTTCCCTGCCGTATCGGCCGGATGGCGCATCTCGTCAGAGAAATTCATGCGCGATATCGAGTGGATCAGCGACCTGAAACTGCGTGCCGACTTCGGTGTTACTGGTAATCAGGACTTTGGCAGTTATCTCTCGCTCAACACCATGACGGGCTTTGGCTATTATTTCTATAATGGCAAATACTTCCAAGTGTGGGGACCGTCGAAAAACGTGAACCCTGATTTGAAATGGGAGAAAGGCAAAAACTGGAATGTGGGTGTTGACTTCTCGTTGTTCAACAACCGTCTGTATGGTTCGTTTAACTACTTCAGCCGCCGTCAGCAGGATTTGCTCGGAAACTACAAAGTGTCGGTGCCACCCTATCTGTTTGATGAGACATTCGTCAACGTCGGCACCATGAAGAATACCGGTTTTGAGTTCGATTTGAATTTCCGTGCCGTCAGCGCAAAGGATATTGGCTACGACATCAGTCTGGTAGGCTCGACGATGAACAATAAGTTTGTCGATTTCAGCAACTCCGAGTATGTAGGACAAGATTTCTACGATGTGAGCGGCACCGAAGATCCCTATCCTTTCTATAACCTGCAGCGTATCCAGAAAGGCGAGTCGCTTGGTAATTTCTATATGTGGGAATATGCTGGTCATACCACCGACGGCGAGTGGCTTGTTTACGACAAGGACGGTGATATCATCCGTGCCTCACAGGCCAGCGATGAAGATCGCCGGGTGGTAGGCAACGGTATGCCGAAATTCACCCTCTCGTCAACCCACAATTTCCGTTATCGTAATTTTGATTTGTCGTTGTTCTTCCGTGGAGCATTCTTCTACGACATTTTCAACATCCACGATTTCTACTACGGCACACGCAACTTCACGGGCAACCGCCTGCAGAAAGCATACGCAAAGAACTTCGACATTGCCGGAACGGCCAACCCCGTGGTTTGCGATTATTTCCTTGAGCGCGGCGACTATCTGAAACTCGACATGCTGACGCTGGGTTATACGTTCAGACCCAAAGACTGGCGTTTCATTGACCGCATCCGTGTCTATGGCACTGCCAAGAACCTCGTCACCCTGACCAAGTTCAGCGGTGTGGATCCTTCTACATATCAGGTGAATGGTCTTACTCCCGGTGCACAGGGATCGCGAACCTATTTTCCTTCTACGCGCCAGTTTATTGTTGGTCTGCAAGTAGACTTCTAACATTGAAAATTGATAATTGAGAATTGATAATTAGGTATAAAGATATGAAGCCATTACATTATTATATACTCTCTGCAGCCGTCGGGCTTACCGCCCTTACCAGCTGCACCGATTTGGATGAGACGCTCTACGACCAGGTGGGCACACAGAACTATTACAATACAAAGAACGATGTGGTGAGAGCCACTTTCCGTCCCTTCGAACATGCGTTCTGGAGCATTCAGAGCCGTCATGTGCTGAACGAGCTTACCGCCGATCAGCTGATAACGCCTACTCGCGACGGATGGTGGGACGATGGCGGCAAGTGGCGCCGTCTGCACTATCATGAGTGGAATGTGGAGGATGGCGGTGACGCTCAGAGCGAGTGGAACGGTTGTTTCCAGGGCATTATGCAATGCAACTATGTGATTGAGGATTTGGAGAAACTTGATGCCCCCCGTTTGGGCTTTACCGATGCCGAGTTCGACAATCTGAAGGCTCAATGCCGTGTGCTGCGTGCATGGTTCTATATCCGTCTGCTCGACGGTTTCCGTCATGTGCCACTGGCTGTTAGCTATGGCGATGTGAGCCAGAACACCGAGACCCAGGTAGAGCCGCGTGTGGTGTTCGATTTTATAGAGAATGACCTGAAGGAGTGTCTGCCCCTGTTGGCCGAGAAGAGCGAGCTGGGTGCTGGCAACGGACAATTGCAAGGCCAGTGGACAAAGGCTGGCGCTGCAGCCTTGTTGGTGCGCCTCTACCTGAATGCCCATGTGTATATCGGTGAGGACCGTTACGACGAGTGTGCCGAGGTGGCACAGGCCATTGTTGACGGACAATACGGACAGTATCGGGTGGCCGATCGCTGGGATGCAGCCTTCGACTGGAACAACGATGCTTGCGACGAGGTGATTTTCGGTTTCCCCGGTGCTCCCGGCTATAGCTATTGGCACTATCAAGGCGACACGTTTTGGTGGACGGTACCTGCTCGTGCCCGCTACTATTTGGGTGACTCGAAGTGTAAGGCCGGCGACCACAATACTAAGTATGCCGCTTCGCCCAGTTATGCTCCCAATGGCGTGATGCTGAACTACGAGTTGGGAATGCCCGTAGAGAAGTTCCGCAAGTACGACGGTGACGAGCGCATGAAACTTTATCGTAACTTGGGCAACAACCGCCGTGAGGGAATGTTTGTTTATGGTTATCTGGAATATCAGGATGAGAGCGGACAAACCCGCCGTGTTCAGGCTCCTGAGGTGCCTTACGATCTCTATATCCGCGATGCCGTAGGTAAGTTCCAGTCGTTACAGCCCGACCGCTGGCTTACGGCTACAAGCAGCACGCTGCGCGATGGCGACCACAATTCGGGTTGGCATTTCGCCAAATATCCTTTCTATACCGACGAGGATGCTCACCAGATGGAGAGCGACTACACCGAGATCCGTCTGCCTGAGATTATCTATTCGCTGGCTGAGTGCAAGCTGCGTCAGGGCCGTAAGGCAGAGGCAGCCCGTCTGTTGAACAGTGTGCGAAGTCGCAACTATCCCACTGGCAATCTTCAGGAAGTGCTTTATGCCCCCGAAGGCAATGCCAATCTAGACCTGCAGGAGATGCTCGACGAGTGGGGACGTGAGTTCTTCGCCGAGGGCCGTCGTCGCATTGACCTCATTCGTTTTGGTAAGTTCACGAGCGGTTCATGGTGGGACAAGACTCCCGATGCCGACGCTCACACTGAGATTTTCCCCATCATGCGTCCTATTCTGAATGCCAATCCTAAACTGGTGCAGAATCCGGGGTATAATAATTGATAATTGACAATTGATAATTGATAATGAGTATGAAACTGAATGGTTTGTTTACAATATTGGCTGGCATGTTGCTGGCTGTCGGTCTGACAGCTTGTGAGGGCGAGAAAGACTTGAAGATTATCGAGGGAGACCTGCCCATCAAGACATCCACTCTATATATGGTGGGCGATGCCACTCCCAATGGCTGGGACATTGGCAACCCTACTCCGTTGCAGGTGACTGGCGACGACGCGCTGGTGTTCAGCTGGGAAGGAGAACTGCGTACGGGCGAGATTAAGCTATGTCTGACTACGGGCAGCTGGGATGCTCCGTTCATCCGTCCCACTGTGAATGGTACAGAGATTTCACGCAACAACATCAGTGATGCCCAGTTTGCCATGCATGCTGGCGATCCTGACGACAAATGGCGTGTGGCCGAGGCAGGCAAGTACCGTTTGATGTTCAATCTGCGCCAGTGGACCATGTCCACCGAGTATCTGGGCGAGCCCGATGCGCCTGTCATTGAGCCTATTGAGGCAGAGGCAGTGTATATCGTAGGCGATGCCGCCCCCAACGGTTGGAACATCGATGCGCCCTCACAGATGGAAAAAGTGTCACAATATGTCTTTAAGTATGAGGGAGCCCTGACTGCAGGCGAGCTGAAAGCGTGCACACAGACGGGCGATTGGAATGCACCCTTCATCCGCCCGACGTTTGGTGGCTGCAAAATCAACAAGAGTGGTATAGAGAGCGAGGATTTTGTCTTCACCACGGGTCCTGACGACAAGTGGCAGGTGGAGGAGAGCGGCATGTACCGACTGACGCTCGACCTAGAGCACTGGAAAGCAAAAGTGGAGTATCTGGGCGAGATTCCTGCATCCGACAAGCAACCCATCGAGGCCGAGGCCGTGTATATCGTGGGCGATGCCACTCCCAATGGCTGGAGCATCGACGCACCTACGCAGCTGACGAAGGTGTCGAAATACATATTTAAGTATGAGGGCGAACTGATGACGGGCGAACTGAAAGCCTGCACGCAGACAGGCGACTGGGGCGTATCGTTCATCCGGCCTACCTTCGGTGGTTGCAAAATCAGCCTGAGCGGAGTCGAGAGCAATGACTTTGTTTTCACCACCTCTCCCGACGACAAGTGGAATGTGACTGAGGCCGGCCAGTATCGCATCACCTTCGACCTGGAACACTACACCATCAAGGCCGAGAAGCTGACAAGCAAACAGCCGCTGGAAACCGAGGCGCTCTACATCGTAGGCGATGCCACACCCAACGGCTGGAGCATCGATGCTCCTACGCAGCTGAAGAAAGAGTCGCAGTATGTGTTTGTCTATGAGGGGAAACTGACCGTAGGCGAGCTGAAAGCCTGTACACAAACGGGCAGCTGGGATGTGTCGTTCGTACGTCCTACGTTTGCCAACTGCAAAATCAGCAAGAGCGGTGTGGAGAATACCGAGTTTGTCTTCACGGCTTCGCCCGATGACAAATGGAATGTAGAGGAGGAAGGACAATATCGTCTGAAGTTCGACCTGAAGGCGTGGACCCTTTCTGTAGAGACTATGTAAATAATTGATAATTGACAATTGAAAATTGATAATTGAGATATGAAAAGAATTATTTTTCTGCTGACAGGTCTGATGGCGATATTGCTCAATGCCTGTACCAATGATATAGAAATGCGCTATCCGCCGAAGTACGAACTGCCTGAGCTGCCGGTGGTTGAGGGCATCCACGAAGGTCAGAATGCACCGCTCTACTGGAGCATCTACGAATATGCTTACGAACAGGAACGTGCTGGTGTGAGCGGCAACGATATGGACTTTACCGAGGCACAGTGGGACGAGGTCATCGACTGGGTGGCCACCCGTCTGAAACCCTACGGCTATGACATGGTGTGTACCGACGGCTTTATTCCGATGCTGGCAAAAGACGCATCGGGCTATATGACCCACTATGGCTCTATGTCGCTTGCCGACCTGTCTGCCAAGTGTAAAGCCCGCGGGCTTCGGCTTGGTGTTTACGACAATCCTTTGTGGATTCACGGTTCGCTGGACACCAAGATTGAGGGTACCGACCGCACCTTCGGCCAGCTTGTTTACGACGGTTCCACTCAGGTGCAGAATCCTACTGCACAAGATCAGTGGTTCACATGGGTTGTGAGCGAGAAAGAAGGCGCCCGTGAGTATATCGACGGCTTCTTCCGCCACTACAAGGAACTGGGCGTCGACTTCATCCGCATGGACTTTCTCTCTTGGTATGAGGATGGCCGCGACCGTGCCATGGGCACTGTGGGGCGTGGCTACGGCCGTGAGGCTTATGCCCGTGCGTTGGCTTATATCGCCCAGTCGGCCAAGAAGTATGGCATCTTCACATCGTTAGTGATGCCTCACCTGAACAACGATGCCGAGGTGGAGGCCCGTTATGGCAATATGGTACGCATCGTGGCCGACACGGGCAACGGTGGATGGCAGCACACATCGGCACAGGAGAAAGGACGGTCTTACACGACGTGGCCCAACTGCATGAACCAGTTTGATGGTTTCATCTACTGGTCGCACATTGCTGGACGCGACAAGGTGATTCTCGACGGCGACTTCCTGCGGCTTAATCGTTACACCAGCGACGCTGAACGCCAGACTGCCGTCTCGTTGCAGCTCATGGCCGGTGGCCCTGTAGCCGTGGCCGACCTGCCCTCTACTATTGGCGATGCACTCCCGTTCTACACCAACGACGAACTGTTGCAGTTGCGGCGCGACGGTTTTGTGGGACAGCCTCTGAGCGACAAGCTTGGCGACGGTAACAGCGAGATATGGCATGGATCTCTCACCAATGGCAATCATGTGGTGGGACTATTCAACCGCAGCGACCAATCGCAGACCGTCAGCGTGGCTTTGAGTCAGCTGGGTATCAGTGGCGAAGCAAAGGTCCGCGACCTTTGGCGCCATGCCGACGAGGGAGCTGCCAGCACACTCTCGGCCACGATTCCTGCTCATGGATGCAAGATAGTGCTCTTAAGCAAGTGAAACAATTCCGCAATATTCTCACATCATAAAACCATCACGAAATGAAAAAGTATATATTTGCCCTTTTCTCGCTGTTTCTTACGCTGGTCGTCAATGCCAGCGAGGTGGCATCGCCCAATGGAAACATCACCGTCAAGTTTTCCCTTGATAATACCGTTCCCACCTATCAGGTGCTCTATCGTGGACAAGAAGTGATACGCCCCAGCCGGCTCGGTTTTGAACTGGTGAATGCAAAAAAACTGCTCAATGGCTTTGCCCTGAATGGCGAGGAGACAAGCACCATGGACGAGACCTGGCAACCCGTGTGGGGAGAGACCCGCGACATTCGCAACCACTACAACGAACTGCTCGTTCGGCTTACGCAGACTTCCACCAACCGCAAGATGAACATCCGCTTCCGCGTCTATGACGAGGGCGTTGGCTTTCGCTATGAGTTTCCGCAGGAAGGCAGTCTCAACTATTTTGTCATCAAGGAAGAGCACACCCAGTTTGCCATGACTGGCGACCATACGGCATGGTGGATTCCCGGCGACTACGACACGCAGGAGTACGACTATATGGAAACACCGCTCTCTGGCATTCGCAGCCACATGCGCGAGGCCATTACGCCCAATGCCTCGCAGACTCCGTTCTCCGAGACTGGTGTGCAGACGGCATTGCAGATGAAGACCGCCAATGGGCTCTACATCAACATTCACGAGGCTGCCCTTATCGACTATTCGTGCATGCACTTGAATCTCGACGACAAGAATATGGTTTTCGAGTCGTGGCTCACGCCTGACGCACAAGGCAATAAAGGTCATTTGCAAACACCATGCAAAACACCCTGGCGCACCGTCATGGTAAGCGACGACGCACGCGACATACTGGCCTCAAACCTTATTCTCAATCTGAACGAGCCTTGTAAGTTGGAGGACACCTCATGGATTAAGCCCGTGAAGTATGTAGGTGTGTGGTGGGAGATGATCAACGGCAAAAAGCAATGGTCATATACCAACGACCTGCCTTCTGTTCAGCTCGACAACTTGGATTATAGTAAGACAAAGCCCCACGGGCTGCATGCCGCTAACAACGACAATGTGCGCCGCTACATCGACTTTGCTGCCCGTCATGGTTTCGACCAGGTGCTTGTAGAAGGATGGAATGTTGGATGGGAAGACTGGTTCGGCAACTCCAAGGATTATGTGTTCGACTTCCAGACACCTTATCCCGATTTCGACATAAAAGCACTGAACGACTACGCCCATGCCAAGGGGGTGCGCTTGCAGATGCACCACGAGTCGTCGGCATCGGTGCGTAACTACGAGCGCCACATGGAGGCTGCATATCAGCTGATGAACAAATATGGCTATACCGCTGTGAAGAGCGGATATGTGGGCAACATCATTCCGCGTGGCGAACACCACTACGGGCAGTGGATGGTCAACCACTATCTCTATGCTGTCAAGCAGGCTGCCCACCATCACATCATGGTGAATGCCCACGAGGCCGTGCGCCCCACCGGACTCTGCCGCACATGGCCTAACCTCATTGGCAACGAGGCTGCACGCGGCACAGAGTACGAGGCCACCAACGGCAGCAAGCCCTTCCATACCACCATTCTGCCTTTCACCCGTTTGCAGGGTGGTCCCATGGACTATACCCCGGGCATTTTCGAGATGGACATGAGCAAGAACAATCCCAACAATCCCAACCATGTCAACTCCACGCTGGCGCGTCAGCTGGCCCTCTACGTCACCATGTACTCGCCCTTGCAAATGGCAGCCGACATGATTGAGAACTACGAGCGCCACATGGATGCCTTCCAGTTCATTAAGGATGTGGCCGTCGATTGGGACGACTCGCGCTATCTCGAGGCAGAGCCGGGCCGTTACATCATTGCCGCCCGTAAGGCTAAAGGCACAGGTAACTGGTTTGTGGGTTGCACCGCCAGTGAGCACGGACACACCTCAACGCTCAGACTCAACTTCCTCGACCCTGGCAAGGAATATATAGCCACTGTTTATGCTGATGCCAGCGATGCCCACTACAAAGACAATCCGCACGCTTACGTCATTCGCAAAGGAGTTGTCACGGCAAAATCCGCTTTGAAACTCACGGCAGCTCCCGGTGGCGGCTATGCCATCAGCATCGTGGAGGCCACGAAAGAGCAGCTGAAGGGATTGAAGAATCTTCCCGCCAGATGCCAGTAAAGATCTCTTCTCTATCAGATTTTTTTGAAAAGTAATTTCACAACATCACAACCGCTGACTATCAGATAGTTAAGGTGTGATGTTGTGATATTAAATTATGGTTGTTAACTTGATTTTTTTTGTAATGGCTTTCTACATTTCTAGAAGGGCTTTCTACGATTCTAGAAGGCATATACAACGGTCGTAAACAGCACTTATAACCGTTGCAAACCACACTTATAACGGTTGTAACTACTATTTGTGATGGTTGTTTTGTTGGATATAAAAATGGGTCACAAGACTAACTAATACTCATAATTCTTTGGAGATTTCGTGGAAAATGCTAATTTTGCAATGTCTATGCAGGAACAGATGGTTTCCGTTTGTGACCTATAGCATTAGAGGTGAAACTTTTGAATAATACCGAAAGACTATGAGAAAAATCAAGAATCATTGGGTACATAAAGAAGGCTACGACTGTTTTGGATGTAGTCCCGACAATCCTCTTGGGGTGAAAATGGAGTTCTACGAGGATGGCGACGATATCGTCTGTTTCTGGAAACCGCAGACCCACTATCAGGGGTGGATTGACACACTGCACGGTGGCATACAGGCTACGCTCATCGACGAGTGCGCGTCGTGGGTGGTATTCCGCAAGTTGCAGACCAGCGGTGTCACCAACCGCCTTGAGGTGAAATACCGTAAGAGCATCATGACTACCGAGCCACAGATTACCATCCGTGCCCGACTGACCGAGATGAAACGGCAGGTGGCTTTCATACATGTTGAGATTCGCAACTCCATGGACGAGCTGTGCACCGAGGGCGATGCTGTCTATTTTACCATGAATCAGGAGAAGGCCCGTGAGATGGGCTTTACTCACTGTGATTGCGAGGACCAAGAACTGCTTTTCTGAACCATTTTGAATGGAAGGCAACGAGGGGAATGAAAAGGTGGTGATTTCCATGTCCTATGAATGCCGAGAATAACAGCAAGTAAGGGTAATTATCCCCATTATAGTTTCTGTTTGCTCTTAGAATTACCCTCCCCGAATGTGACAGTTCAAAAGGCATCAGTAGACCCGAGCTTACCAATTTATATCGAGCGGTCTTCAGCAGAGGACCGCTCTTTTTCTGTTCGGAATTTCTTTTTGGAAACTCATAGTTGTAATTAATATATCAATTAAGGTCTAATTAGGCACGAATTGCATCCTAAGTAGCCTATTAATTATACTATCAATTGATGCCTAATTAGAGTGTAATTAATGCCTGATTGTAGCTCAATTTGTGCCTAATTCAAGTCTAATTTATGAATCAATTGCCATATAATTAGTAGGTCAATTGCAACCTCATTTGCAAATTAACAATGGGTTAGAAAGAATTCTTTAGTAGCCTTTTGCACTAGTGACACAGGTCTTGGATAGTTACACTTAAGATAACCGTCTGATAATAAATGCGTTTTCCGGTTTTGTGACACTAATCCCAAACTGCCTTTTTAGGGGGGCAATGGCCTCGGTACACGGATCTGAGCTCGCTGCCAAAAAACATGAGTTTGTCATCTGTTGTCTCGTCCCATTAGTTCCTGGCCTTTCCAAAACTCATTGTGAAAAAACTTTTTTCTGGAATGTTGCAACTTTTCATGCTTTTCTTTCGTCTAATAATCAGGAAATGAAACAACAATAAAAACAATTTATCGAAGATGAAAAAAAGAAACATTCTCACTGCCATAGCCGTTATGGCTGCGTTGGCAACGTTGACAACCGGTTGCGTAGTGCGCACAGGCACCGACCGCAGCAAGCATGTTACCCGCAACGTGCGTGTTGCCGAATTTGAGAGGATAAACATTGCGGGTAATTTCGATGTGGAGTATGTCCAGGGCGACTCAATCTCAGTTTTAGTGGAAGGTAAAGAGCGGTTGCTCAACGCTACCGACATACGGGTGGAAGAAGGCACATTGTTCATCAAGATGAAGCCTCTGAGTGTTTCCGGATTCCGTGGAAGTGTTAAGGTATTAGTTACCTCCCCCGATTTGATTGCTGTGAACATGACAGGCAACGGTGATTTTACTGCTGACGGACATGTGGACACCGATCATCTGACGCTTAGTCTGACAGGCAACGGTGATATTGATTTCAATGATCTCATCTGCGACCGGCTGGACCTGCAGCTGACGGGCAATGGCGACATTACGGTAGAGGGACTGACTTGCGGTTACGTGAACATGCTCCTGACAGGCAATGGGGATATCACAGTGGCCGGGGATGCGCGTAAGATGGATATGAGGAAGACGGGCAATGGCGACATCAATATGGAAAAATTGAACATTGCCGACTGACAATATATCATAAACCCACTAAGGTGAAAACAAAAAAATGCTAAAAAGTTTTCTGTTTTCACCTTTTATATATAATTTTGCAGCGTTTTTATCGATAAACGCTGGAATGAAATATGCTATTATAGCTGCGGGCGAGGGCTCGCGACTTGCTCAGGAGGGAGTTCAGGCTCCCAAACCATTGGTGCGGGTGAATGGTGAACAGCTGATTGACAGGCTGATTCGTATTTTCATGGATAACAACGCTACAGAAATTATTGTCATCTGCAATGATTTGATGAAAGCCGTTGGCGAGCATCTTGCGGAACTGGAACGTGACGGACTGAACGGCTGCCGTGTGCCACTGAGGTATATCGTGAAAAGTACGCCCAGTTCGATGCATAGTTTCTTCGAGATCAGCCGCTTTTTAGGTGATGGTCCGTTCGTACTGACTACTGTAGACACAATTTTCCGTGAGGATGACTTCCGTCGCTATGTAGCTGCTTTCGAACAGTCGGAGGCAGATGGCATGATGGGTGTCACCGATTATATCGACGACGAGAAACCGTTGTATGTAGGCGTTGAGGCTGGAGAGAACAATGCGGCAAACGGTGCTGAATACCAGCATATTACAGGCTTTTTCGATACGAAAGAGGAAGTGCTTCTCAACAATCGTCCCTCAATCCCCGGCACGCTGTATATCAGTGGCGGCATCTATGGCTTGAGACCATCGGCTATTCAGACATTGAACCGTTGCATGGAGAATGGAGAGAGCCGCATGCGTAATTTCCAGCGCGGACTGATTCGTGACGGTCTGGAACTGGAGGCTTTCCCCTTCACCAAAGTACTTGACATCGACCATGCCAGCGACATCGCCAAGGCAGAGGCTTTTTTAAAGATTGGAAATTGAGGATTCTGTGTGTTTATAGGGACAATCGCTATTCGCCCAACTCGGCAGAGAAAGACCGGGCAATACTCGATGCGGTGGGCAAACGGCTCAGCGCGAGGGGGCATAGCGTATCGTTCGTTCACGAGAAAGAACTCAATGTCGTGAATGCAGACTTGTGTTTGTCGATGGCCCGTTCGCCTGAAGCCTTGCGCATCCTGTCGGAGAGTGGTGTGTGGTGTGTCAATAGTGCTGAGGGCATTGAATTGTGTTGTCATCGCAAAGTGCTCGACGACATGATGAGGGCCGAGGGCGTGCTGATGCCCCCACTGGAAAGTACTGATGGTTATTGGCTGAAGCGTGGCGACGGACCTGCTGAGGAGAAAGACGATGTCGTGTTTTGTGCCAATGAGCAGGAACTGGCTGTTGCTCGTCAGCGTATGGCTGAGCGTGGCATCAGCGAGCAGGTGGTGAGTGCTCATGTGGCAGGCGACCTGATTAAGTTCTATGGTGTCTGCGGCACCGGTTTTTTCCGTTATTTCTATCCTGCCGATGACGGAATATCTAAGTTCGGTGCTGAGGGGCACAACGGTAAGGCCCATCATTATGCTTTCGACGTGAGGCAGCTGGTAGACGAGGCAGAAAAGTTGGCAGCGCTGACACATGTGGACGTTTATGGGGGCGATTGTGTCGTACGGGAAGACGGTTCGTTGGCAGTCATTGACTTCAATGATTGGCCCAGTTTCTCTCGCTGCCGTGAAGAGGCAGCTGATGCAGTGGCTGGAAAAATAATAAGTAAAAAGTGAAAAGATTTAAGTGATGAGTGGAAAATTTAAGGAGATGCTCCAGGCATCTTTCAAGTCAAACGATACGGAGGAATGGCTCGATGTGCATTTCACGCGGCCGATAGGATTGGTGTTTGCCTTGTTTTGGAACAAGTTGGGCGTACATCCCAACGTAATCACCATTCTTTCGATATTCTTGGGAGTAGGAGCGGGCATCTGCTTCTACTTTACTGATTTGTGGCACAATCTGGCAGGTGTTCTCCTGCTGATGTTTGCCAATTTCTGTGACTCGACAGACGGTCAGATGGCTCGGCTGACTGGCAAGAAAACTCTGATTGGGCGAATGTTAGACGGTTTCTCCGGTGATGTGTGGTTTGTTGCCATCTACGCGGCTTTATGTATGCGTATGGACGGGCAGAAGATTCCGGGAATGGAGCAGACATGGGGCATCTGGATATGGGTGTTGGGCAGTATTGCCGGTTTTCTGTGCCACTCGCCCCAGAGCTCACTGTCAGACTATTACCGCAATATTCATCTCTTTTTCCTGAAGGGCAAGAGTGGTTCTGAGCTTGACAATTACGAGCAGCAGCGCAAGGTGTACGAGGAGATGAAGGCGAAGAAAGACTGGCTTGGATGCTTGTTCTTCTATAACTATGCGAATTACTGCAAGAGTCAGGAGAAGCGTACTCCGAAGTTCCAGCAGTTCTTCAAGGCTTATCAGACTGACAACCAGCCCGAAACGGCAGGTGGTTTGAAAGAGCAGATACGGCAGGAGTTCCTTGAGGGCAGCCGTCCGCTGATGAAGTATACGAACATCCTGACATTCAACACCCGGGCCATCTGTATCTACGTGACCGCCTTGCTGAATTGCCCGTGGGTGTATTTCCTGATAGAAATCATCGTCATGTCGATACTGTATGTCTATATGCACCGCAAGCATGAGGCCCTCTGTGAGAGTCTGACGAAGAAAATGATTCAAGAGAAGTAAGAAGAAAAAACAGAACAATCAATGACAAAAGGATATATATTCGATTATGGTGGAACGCTCGACACAGCTGGTTGCCACTGGGGTAAGAAGTTGTGGCATGCCTACGAGCGTCATCATGTGCCTGTGAACGAGCAGCAGTTCCGCGAGGCTTATGTGCATGCAGAGAGGACGTTGGGCTCCAATCCCATCATCCAGCCGTCCTACACGTTCTACAAGGTGCTTGAGGTGAAGCTGCGCATCGAGTTGGAGTACTTGATGGAGCGAGGCTATTGGGATCCTCGCGAGGACGTGTTGAAGATGATGTTCAAGGAGCTTTTGGAGGATCTGTATGGCGAGGTGTGTGCCTCCGTAGCTCATAGCCGTGAGGTGCTGGAGATTCTGCGCAAAGACTATCCGATGGTGCTGGTGAGCAATTTTTACGGCAACATCAACGTGGTACTTCAGGAGTTCGAGCTCGACCATTTGTTCGATAGCGTGATAGAGTCGGCTGTTGTAGGTATCCGAAAGCCCGACTACCGCATCTTTAAGCTTGGTGTTGAGGCTCTTGGGCTGCCTGCAGAGGATGTAACGGTGGTTGGCGACAGTTTCTACAAGGATGTTCTGCCAGCCAAGAAAGCAGGCTGCCGCACCATCTGGTTCAAAGGCGAGGGATGGACCGACGAGACCTACGACGAGAGCATTCCAGATCAGGTGATTACGGACATCAGCGAAGTGTTAAGTAAAAAATGACAGTGTGAGAAGATTAAGGTCCATGGTATTGAAAAAGAGGATAATGATAATAAGCCTTACTTTGTTGATGATGGCTTTGAATGTCAGCGCACAACAAATTAAGGGCGTGGTGATAGACGCGACAACAGGCGACAGCATTTCGTTTGCCAGCGCTATCTACCGCGGACACCATGTGATGGTATCTGCCAATCAGGCAGGCGTGTTCGAGATTGAGCGTCACAACGGATGGACGCTGACCGTCTCGGCACTGGGTTACAGAAGTCAGGATATACAGATTCAGGGAAAGACACGCTCGGAGTTGCGCATCAGGTTGAAGCCGGAGAGCCGCACCTTGAAAAACGTTGAGGTCCGGTCGAAGCGCAAGAGCAGGTACTCGCGTAAGGATAATCCTGCGGTCGAGCTGATGAAGCGTGTGATTGCCGCTAAAAAGAAGACCGCGCTCGACAATCATCCTTATTACCAGTTTACTAAGTATCAGAAGATTACGCTGGCAATGAACGACCTGAAACCGATGGATTTGGAAGACCCCAAATTCCAGAAGAAGCAATGGCTGCTCAACCAGGTGGAGGTATGTCCGTTGAACAACAAGCTTATTCTGCCCGTCAGCGTTGACGAGACCGTTACCCAGCATATTTACCGTAAAGACCCGCATTCCGAAAAAGAGATTGTGAAGGGCCAGAACTCCACGGGTATCAACCACCTCATCGAGACGGGAGACATTCTGAATACGGCGCTGAAGGACGTGTTTACCGATGTGGATATCTACGACGACCAGGTGCGCCTGTTGCAGTATCCGTTTACCAGTCCTATTGGCAAGGATGCCGTTTCGTTCTACCGTTTCTACATTGAGGACACTGTCTATGTGGAGCGCGACCTGTGCTATCATCTGCAGTTCGTTCCGAACAACCAGCAAGACTTCGGCTTCCGTGGCGAGTTGTATGTGCTGGCCGACTCAACGCTGCACGTAAAGCGCTGCAACCTGACGATTCCCAAGCGCAGCGATGTGAACTTCGTGGAGAATCTGCAGGTACGGCAGGAATACTCCAAACTGCCTAATGGCGAGTGGGTTCTCACAGTCGACGACATGTTTGTCGAGATGTCGCTGACGAAGTTCCTAAGCAAGGCTCTTGTCATACGAACGACGCGAATGAGCGACTATGGCTTTGACGAACTGCCCAAGCAGCTGTTCAAGGGCAAGGCCAAGGTGAAGCGGGATGCCGATGTGATGATGCGCGACGAGGCCTTCTGGAACGAGTACCGAGGGGTGGAGCTGACCAAGAGCGAGAGCTCCATGGACCAGTTTATCCACAATCTGGAGCAAATCAAGGGATTCAAGTATATTGTCTTCGGATTGAAGGCGCTCATCGAGAACTTTGTCGAGACGGCTCCGCACGATAAGCCCAACAAGGTGGACATTGGCCCGATCAACACCATGATTACCCATAATTCGATTGACGGACTGCGTACGCGTGTCAGCGCACAGACAACTGCCAACCTGAATCCGCATTGGTTCTTCTCTGGCTACTATGCGCGTGGCTGGGACAGCAAGAAGAACTATTATAAGGCAGACCTGACCTACTCGTTCAACAAGAAAGAGTATCTCCCACGCGAGTTCCCCAAGCGCACGCTTTCGTTCACCTCAACCTACGATGTCTGCTCGCCCTCCGACAAGTTCGTGCACACCGATAAGGATAATGTGTTCACTTCGTTCAAGTGGAGCAACGTGGAGAAGATGATGTTCTACAACCGCCAGCAGCTCACTTTCGAGCGTGAGGAGGAGTGGGGCTTCAAGACAACGTTCAGTTTCAAGACCGAGCAGAACGAGGCTTGTGGCGACATGTTCTTTACGCCTGTGAGAGATGTGCCTACCACCGTTTATCCCGACAAGCTGCATCACGGACGGATACGTACCACCGAGATTCATGGCGAGCTGCGCTTTGCGCCTGGTGAGACATTCATCAACACCAAGCAGCGCCGTATCAAGATTAACCTCGACGCGCCTGTCTTTACTGTTGGCCACACCATCGGACTGAAGGGATTCCTGGGAGGTGAGTATGCCTATCATGTGACGGAAGCCAGTATCTACAAACGTTTCTGGATGAACAGCTGGGGAAAGATTGACTGCTATCTGAAGGGTGGCATCCAATGGACCAAGGTGCCGTTCCCGTTGCTCATCGCCCCTGCCGCCAACCTCTCGTATATCATTGAGGATGAGACGTTCAACTTGATTAATAACATGGAGTTCCTGAACGACCGTTATGCCTCTCTTGACTTGTCGTGGGATATGAATGGAAAGATATTCAACCGTATTCCGTTGCTTAAGAAACTGAAGTGGCGTGAGTATTTCGGTGTGAAGTGCTTGTGGGGAGAGCTTACCGATAAGAACAACCCCAACAACGAGACCTATGCCGGTTCGGTAGAGCTGATGGCATTCCCCGATGGCTGCTACGTAATGGACCCCAAGCGTCCCTACGTGGAGCTGATTGCCGGTGTGCATAATATCTTCAAGATTCTGCATGTGGAGTATGTTCAGCGCTTGAACTATACCTGTCTGCCCACAGCCAAGAAGCGCGGCGTAAGGCTGATGCTCCGAATGACATTCTGATAAAACCATTTTCTTTGATACCTTCAGGCCAAGACAGTTTCATTACCGTTTTGGCCTTTTTGTTTGGTTTATCATCTCGTTGCCGACGATGCAGACGGGCAATACGCTGCGGTTGCAGAGTGCTACAGAATTCCCGTGGAAGGCTACATTATTTTCGTAGAGGGCTACTCTGTTCTCGTAGAGGGTTACTCTGTCAAGCAAAAAAGTTACGTAAACGTTTGCGGAATTAAAGAAAAAACACTATCTTTGCAAAAAACCAATAATCCAAGTCATGAAACAGCGTCGTACTTCCTTGAAAGATTTGGCAGAGCAGTTGGGTGTTAGTATCGCTACAGTCTCCAGGGCCCTTCGTGACAGTCATGAGGTGGGGGAGGAGATGAAGAAGAAAGTGCAGGAACTGGCCAAGCGGCTGAACTACAGGCCTAATCCGTTTGCGCAGAGCCTTCGGAAAGAGGCTCCCCGTGTTATCGGAGTTGTTGTGCCGAACCTGGTCACCCACTATTACGCCTCTGTGCTCGACGGAATAGAGGACTACGCTTCGAAGGCCGGCTATTCGGTCATCAGCGCCAACAGCCATGAGGACCATACGCGTGAGGAGAAAGCCGTCGACGACTTTATCAATATGCATGTGGAGGGCATCATTGCCTGCCTGGCCCAGGACACGGTAGACTACAGCCATTTCGAGCAAATCAACAAAATGGGCATTCCGCTGGTGTTCTTCGCGCGCACATGCCTGCCCGAGCTTTTCTCGTCGGTAGTTGCCGATGGCGATGTGGCGGCACAACAGGCTACGAACCACCTGATTGAGACCGGAAGCAAGAGAATAGCGTTCTTAGGCGGCCCGAACCATCTTGACATGGTGCGCCGCCGGAAACACGGCTATCTGGAGGCTTTGCGGGAGCATCGTATTCCTATTGACCGCACGCTGGTGGTCTGCGGCAAGATTGACTACGAGGAGGCACGTACGGCAACATTAGGACTGTTGGACCGTGAGGACCGTCCCGATGCCATTCTGGCCTTCAACGATATTATTACCTATGCCGCCTTCGATGCCATCAAGAGCAAGGGGTTGCGCATTCCGGAGGATGTGGCCATCATTGGCTTTACCGATGGCGACTCGTCTGCCTTCGTGACCCCCAAGCTGACGGTCATTATGGACCAGGCGCACGTGCAGGGAGCCAAGGCCTGTGAGCTGCTGTTGAAGAACATTTCCGGCGACAAGCGGATTTACAAGGAGGTGGTCCCGATGATTCTGAAGATACGCGAGAGTTCGGATAAGATACAGAAAAGCTGACAATCTTTACCCCCCCCCGAACGGCATTTCTACGGTAGCTTTTTGGCGGATGGCTTTCATCGGCCTCAAGACGCCTGTAAGGGCATGAAGATGAAATAACTGCAAGTTTTTAAAGATATCAGATATAGTTTATGAGAAGCTTTAGATTATTTTTCTCTACAATTCTGCTGACGATGGCGTTGGGTGCTGCCGCAGCAGATTTTGTAAAGGACGGCAACAGTGTGACCATATGCCTGCAGTCTCCCGCAAAAGACGGGGCAAGGGTGGTACGCCTGCAGGTAGTCAACGACAACATCATCCGGGTTCAGGCCACATCAGCCGCACAACTGCCCCAGAAGCCCCAGAGCCTGATGGTTGTGCCGCAGAAGGCAAAGCCGCAGTTCACGGTAGCTCAGGAAGACTCCAAGGTTGTCGTTAAGGCTGCTGGCGTGCAGGCTACCGTCTGCGTGAAGTCGGGCAAGATAGCGTTTTTCGATGCCAATGGCAAGCCGTTGCTCAAGGAGGCGGAAAACGGCAAGACCTTCAAGCCTTTCCGAGTCCCCGACCGCGAGATAGGTGTCGATATCGCCAAGGTGAGCGAGGCTCAGAAGAACGGACTGAGCTGGCGCATGCTGTTCGAAAGCCCGGGCAGTCCCGCCGAGGAGTCTTTCTACGGCCTCGGCCAGCACCAGTCTGAGGAGCTGAACATGAAAGGCCTGAATGAGGACCTCTTCCAGTATAACACCAAAGTGAGCGTGCCGTTTATCCTCTCCAGCAAGAACTACGGCCTCCTGTGGGATGCCTACAGCTATTGCCGCTGGGGCAATCCCGACGACTACCAGCAGCTGGGCAAGGCCTTCAAAATCTACGACAAGCAGGGCAGGGAGGGCCATCTGACCGGAACCTATACCGACAAGGATGGGAAGCGTATTGTGCGCGACGAGGATTCCATCTATTTCGAGTTCGACTGTCCTGCCGCTTCCGAGATTGCCAACCGCACGGAGCCCGGTGGCATCAAGAACCTCCCGAAAGACTTCAAGCTCAATGGCTCCAAGGTGGTCTACGAGGGCTTCATTGAGTCGCCCGACGACCGTCAGTATCATTTCATTCTCTATTATGCGGGATATATTAAGGTGTTCATCGGAGGCAAGGAGGTGGTGCCTGAGCGTTGGCGTACCGCCTGGAACCCCAATACCTATAAGTTCCGCAAGGTGATGAGCAAGGGCCAGCGTCAGCAGCTCCGCATCGAGTGGCAGCCCGACGGCGATGTCAGCTACTGTGGCTTGCGGGCATCAAGGGCCACCAAAGACCAGCGTAAGCTTTCCGTCTGGTGCGAGATGGCGCAGGACATGGACTACTACTTCATTGCCGGCAAGAATGCCGACGAGGTGATATCGGGGTATCGCACCCTTACGGGCAAGGCTCCCGTTTACCCCAAGTGGGTGATGGGCTTCTGGCAGAGCCGCGAGCGTTATAAGACGAGTGCTGAGATTGAGCAGACGCTCAGCGAGTTCCGCCGCAGGCAGATTCCTGTCGACAACATTGTGCAGGACTGGAACTACTGGAAGCTTGACTCATGGGGCGACCATACCTTCGAGGCCAGCCGGTTCCCCAATCCGCAGGCCATGCTCGACAGCGTTCATGCCATGGGCGGCCGCTTCATGATCTCCGTGTGGCCCAAGTTCTACGAGACCGTTGCCAACTATAAGGAGCTCGACGCCAAAGGCTGGATGTACCATCAGGCGATAGCCGACGATATTCACGACTGGCTGGGCTTCCGCGGCTCCTTCTACGATGCCTATGACGAGAATGCCCGCAAGATGTTCTGGCGGCAGATGGACGAGGGCCTTTACACGAAATACCGTCGTGGTATTGATGCCTGGTGGATGGACGCCTCAGAGCCTAATGTGCGCGACTGCACACCCATGTGGTACCGCAAGGCACTCTCTGGTCCGACGGCATTAGGCACCACCACAGAGTATTTCAACGCCTATAGCATCGTGAATGCCGATGCCATCTACAACGGCCAGCGGTCAGTATGGAAAGGCAAGGCCGACGAGCCTCGCGTCTTCCTGCTTACCCGCAGCGGTTTCGCGGGCTTGCAGCGTTACTCTACAGCCACTTGGAGCGGCGACATCGGCACGCGTTGGGAGGATATGCGGGCGCAGATGACGGCAGGCATGAACTACTGCATGTCGGGACTTCCCTATTGGGGTATGGACCAGGGCGGATTCTGTGTGGAGAACCGCTACGTGGCTGCCCAGCAGCTGTTCGACCAGCAGGGCATCGAGAACGAGGACCTGCGCGAGTGGCGCGAGCTGCAGGCACGCTGGAATCAGTTCGGCTGCTTCATTCCGCTTTACCGGGCCCACGGCCAGTGGCCTCTGCGCGAGGTGTGGAACATTGCGCCCGAGAACCATCCCACCTATCAGACCATTGTGTGGTACGACCGTCTGCGCTACCGTCTGATGCCCTATCTCTATTCGATGGCAGGATGGGTACACCTGAGCGACTACACCATGATGCGGGCCCTGATAATGGACTTCAATGGCGACAGGAACGTGCTGAACATCAAAGACCAATGGATGTTCGGTCCGGCCTTCATGGCGTGCCCTGTGGGCTACTACAAGGCCCGCAGCCGGAGTGTCTACTTCCCGAAACAGTCGGGCTGGTACGACCTTTACACGGGCGAGCATATCGATGGCGGCCAGACCCTGGTTGTAGAGGCTCCGCTGGAGCGTATGCCTGTCTTTGTGCGCGAGGGCGCTATCATCCCCTTCGGTCCTGAGATGCAATATAGCGACGAGAAGCCTGCCGAGCTGATCAACCTGTATGTCTATGCAGGCCGGAATGGCGCATTCCAGCTTTACGAGGACGAGGGCACCAACTACAACTACGAGCGCGGGAAATACAGTACGATAGACATCAGCTACGATGACGCCTCGCGGACCCTTACCATCGGCCAGCGCA
>JAEEXN010000034.1 GCA_016291595.1 Prevotella sp. | reverse complement strand
GGAATTGGTATTTTCGCAATTTCCACATTCAACACAGATTACATACTGACAAAGTCAGAAAACTTTGAACGCGCTATCGGATTGCTTCAATCCGCTGGCTATACATTTAAGTAAATTCCAATTTATCTTTATCAATAAGCCTTCCTTCAGGAAAACATTTTAGCCTTGTTTACAACCTCTCGCGGGCAAATGGCGGGAAAACAAACGTCAGTCGCACCGGGAATGCCGTGTATAGGCGGTTTCCTGGTGCGACTGGCATAATTGGGGCATGATTATGATACTTATTCTTTGAAAGAAATGGAAAACGTTATACGAGGCTTAACCGTCCGATAATTGCCATTTTACGGATTGTGTATAGGGGTAATATTCAAAAAAAAGTATAAAGAGAGGTCGAAAACAAGGAGATACCGATTTTTTGCAGTACCTTTGTAGTCTGATTTCAACTGAAAAAATGAAAAAACTATATATAGAGACCTACGGCTGCCAGATGAATGTGGCCGACTCTGAGGTGGTTGCCTCGGTGATGAAGATGGCAGGTTACGACATGACCGACCGTCTGGAGGACGCCGATGCCGTGTTCCTCAACACCTGTTCGGTGCGCGATAATGCTGAACAGCGAATCTATCACCGTCTGGAGGCGCTGAACGCATTGAGAAAAAGACCTTCCGGCCAGCACTCGTCAGGCGAGACCGCCCGCCCCAACCTGATTATCGGTGTGCTTGGTTGTATGGCAGAGCGCGTGAAAGGCGACCTGTTGGAGAACCATCATGTGGATTTGGTGGCAGGACCAGACGCCTATCTGTCGCTGCCCGACCTCATTGCGCAATGCGAGACGGGTCACAAGGCCATGAACATTGAGCTCTCCACCACCGAGACCTACCGCGACATTATTCCCCAGCGCATCCATGGAGCCAAGATTGGCGGGTTTGTGAGCATCATGCGAGGCTGCAACAATTTCTGTCATTACTGTATCGTGCCCTATACCCGTGGACGTGAGCGTTCGCGCGACGTGGAGAGCATCCTGCGCGAGGTGCGCGATTTGCGCGACCGCAATTTCAAAGAGGTGACACTTTTGGGACAGAATGTGAACAGTTACGGACTGTCGCCGGCAGGAAAACCGCTTCCCGGAGGAACCAGCTTTGCCCAGTTGCTGCGTCTGGTTGCCCGTGAGGTGCCGCAGATGCGTGTGCGGTTTACCACCTCGAATCCCGAGGATATGAGCGATGACATTCTCTATGCCATTGCTGAGGAGCCTAACCTGTGCAAGCATATCCACTTCCCGGCACAAAGTGGCAGTAACCACACACTCAAGCTGATGAACCGCAAGTATACCCGCGAGGACTACCTGCAGAAAGTGGAGGCCATCCGGAGGATTATCCCCGGTTGCGGGCTGAGCACAGACATCTTCGTCGGATACTGCGATGAGACCGAGGACGACTTCCAGCAGACACTCTCGCTGGTGCGTGAGGTACGGTTCGACTCGGCTTTCATGTTCAAATACTCTGAGCGCCCCGGTACCTATGCCGCCAAGCATCTCGCTGACAACGTGCCCGAGGAGGAAAAGATACGTCGTCTGAACCAGTTGATAGCCTTGCAGACCGAGATTTCTGCCGAGCGCAACCGTGAGGACATTGGGAAGACATTCCCTGTGTTGGTCGAGGGATTCAGCAAACGCTCACGCGAACAGCTCATGGGTCGCAACGAACAGAACAAGGCCGTGGTGTTCGACAAGGGCAACCATCATATTGGCGAGACCGTCAACGTGCGCATCACGGGCAGCAGCAGCGCCACCCTGCTGGGAGAGGCTGAGTAATGCATAATTCATAATGCATAATTCATAATAATGCGTAGTTCATAATGCATAATTCGTAATGCATAATGCATAATAAATAGTTATGAAAGAGTTCATGCAAGTTTTGCGGCGGTTTGTACCGCCCTATAAGAAGTATCTGGTGCTGTCGGTGATTTTCAATATCCTGTCGGCGGTGCTGAATATCTTCTCGTTTGCCACATTGATCCCGATGCTGAATATCCTGTTCCAGACGGGTGACACCGAGAAGGCCACCACACTGATGGCCTGGGACTGGGGAAATGTGGACGGAGTGCTGATGAACAACATGAACTATTACGTGAATCAGCTCATCCAAAGCACCGGAGCCACCACCACCCTGCTCATCATCGGACTGGTGCTGGCGGTGATGACGGCTCTGAAAACAGGTGCCTATTTTCTCTCTTCCGCCACGATTATTCCCATCCGTACGGGTGTGGTGCGCGATATCCGCAACCAGTTGTACCAGAAAATCAACTCGCTACCGCTCGGATTCTTCAGCGAGGAGCGTAAGGGAGACATTATTGCACGCATGAGCGGTGATGTGCAAGAGATTGAGTCGAGCATCATGTCGAGTCTCGACATGCTATTCAAGAACCCCATCCTCATCATCTCTTATTTCGTTGCACTACTGCTGATATCGTGGCAGCTGACGCTTTTCACCATCGTCTTTGTGCCAGTGTTCGGCTGGTTTATGGGTCTGGTGGGCCGGCGCCTGAAGCAAAAGAGCATCAAGGCACAGGCACTTTGGAGCGACACCATGAGCCAGGTAGAAGAGACACTGGGCGGACTGCGCATCATCAAGGCCTTCTGCGCTGAGGGCAAGATGAACAAACGTTTCGACCAGGTGAACACAGCCTATCGTAATGACATCATGCGAGTGAACATCCGACAGTCGATGGCACATCCGATGAGCGAGTTCCTGGGCACGGTGATGATTGTCATTGTGTTGTGGTTCGGCGGTATTCTGGTCATCAATTACCATAGCATCATCGGTTCGACATTTGTCTATTACATGGTGATTCTCTACAGCATCATCAACCCGCTGAAGGAATTCTCAAAGGCCGGCTATAACATTCCGAAGGGACTGGCATCGATGGAGCGTGTCGATAAGATTCTGTTGGCAGAGAACAACATCAAAGAGGCTGCCAATCCCGTACACATCAAGAGCTTTGAGCGTTGCATCGAGTTCCGTGATGTGTCGTTCAAATATGGTGAGCAATGGGTTCTGCGCCACATCAATCTTACCATTGAGAAAGGAAAGACGGTGGCTCTCGTCGGTCAGTCGGGCGGTGGAAAGTCAACACTCGTCGACCTGATTCCGCGCTATTATGATGTGCAGGAGGGCGAGGTGCTCATCGACGGTATCAATGTGAAGGAACTGGGCATTCACGATTTGCGCCAGCTGATTGGCAACGTAAACCAGGAGGCCATCCTGTTCAACGACAGTTTCCGCAATAATATCTCCTTTGGAGTGCCGGATAATCCGGAGAAGACGGACGGTCCTGATTTACAGACGCGCATTGAGAATGCTGCCAAGATTGCCAATGCCCACGACTTCATCATGCAGTCGGAGCACGGTTACGACACCAATATAGGCGACCGTGGCGGTCGTCTGAGTGGCGGTCAGCGCCAGCGAGTGAGCATAGCCCGCGCTATCTTGAAGAATCCTCCCATCCTGATTCTCGACGAGGCCACGTCGGCTCTCGACACAGAGAGTGAGCGACTGGTGCAGGATGCGCTGGAGCGTCTGATGAAGACACGCACCACCGTAGCCATTGCCCACCGCCTGTCGACCATTAAAAATGCCGATGAAATCTGCGTTCTGCACGAGGGAAGTATCGTGGAGCGAGGCACTCACGACGAGCTGCTTGCCCGCGACGGCTACTATAAGAAACTGCACGACATGCAACAGTAAAGTTAACAAATAACAGTTAAGAGTTAATAGTTAACAGCTAAATTGGCGGAGCGTTCTCTGCGGACATAGAAAGAGAGTCTTACCTCAGCCAACAGAAGCACGGTGAATCGAGTGATAGATATGAATATGAAGAAAGTCATATACAAGATTACATACGCATTGCTCTATATGGTATCGCTGTTACCATACAGGGTGCTCTATGTCTTGTCCGACTTCTTCTACCTGATTGTCCGTCTTTCGGGTTACCGCCGCCGTGTGGTCCGTCATAACATCGAGACCTCCTTCCCCGAGAAGAGCACTCAGGAGCACCGACAGATAGAGCGGAAGTTCTATCACTGGCTGTGTGATTATTTCGTTGAGACACTGAAACTGCTCTCTGTCAGCCGTGAGACACTGCTCAAGCATATTGAGTTCCATGGCACCGAGCAGTTGGAGGAGTGCTTCGACCGCGGCCAGACATGCGCCGCCATACTCGGTCATTATGGCAACTGGGAACTGTTATCGGCCATTGGCCTGGCCATGAAGCGCCACACCGATGCCGTGATGGGCCTGATTTACCATCCTTTGCGCAATGATGTCTTCGACTGGTTGTTCCTCGACATGCGCCAAAGCATGGGCGGCGTGTGCATCCCAAAGAAAGAGATTCTGCGCTATCTGGTGGCCTACAAGCGCGAGAACCGCATGAACCTGTTTGGTTATATCAGCGACCAGGCGCCCAAATGGGAGAACATCCATCTGTGGCTGCCGTTCCTGAACCATGACACTCCGGTATTCACCGGTGCCGAGCGCATCATGCGGAAGATGCAGAATGCCGTGTTCTATGTGGACATGGAGCGCCCGCGACGAGGATATTATGTGGTTCGTTTCCAGCTGATTACCGATAATCCATCGTCGATGGAGGAACACGAAATCACGCGGAAGTTCTTCCAAATGCTGGAAGAGAGCGTTCGCCGCGAGCCTTATTGCTATCTGTGGAGCCACGACCGCTGGCACCGTACACACGAAGAGTTCGACCGCCGCTTCAAGGTGGTGAACGGAAAAGTCATTAAACGAACGGAATCATGAGGATAGGATTTGACGCCAAGCGCATTGTCCGCAACGGAACAGGACTGGGAAGCTACGCACGTACGCTCATCAACGACCTCTCGGCCGTTGCTCCCGGAGACTGCGAACTGCGTCTTTATGCTCCTGACAAGGGTAAAGATGAACTGCGGAACATGGTTGTTGAGGCACCAAATGTGCAGTTCGTATATCCTCATTTCGCCACCGGCACCCACCATCCATCGTTCTTTTCCCGTCTCAGAGGCTCCTTATGGCGCACCCATGGCATGGTAAGTCAGCTCCGGCAAGACGGAGTTGAGCTCTATCATGGTCTGTCGGGAGAGCTTCCTATCGGAATCAAGAAGGCGGGCATCAAGACGGTTGTCACCATTCACGACTTGATATTCCTGCGCCATCCCGAGTATTACAAGTGGCTCGACACGAAACTCTACGCTTGGAAATTCCGCAAGACAGTGGCAGAGGCCGACAGGATTATTGCCATCAGCGAGTGTACCAAGCGGGATATCATGTTTTTCGGAGGCGTAAAATCGGAGAAGATAGACCTGATTTACCAGAGTTGCGGCACACGGTTCAAGCAGCGCGCTACCGATGATGAGCGCAAGCTGGTGCGCGAGAAATACCACTTGCCGGAGCGTTATATCATTAGTGTCGGCTCGATAGAGGAGCGGAAAAATGTGCTGCTGGCCGTCAAGGCACTGTGGTATGTACCGGAAGAGGTGTCGCTGGTCATCGTCGGCCGTCGCACTCCTTATACCGAACGAGTGGAACAATATGCCCGTGAATACAATCTGGAGCATCGGGTGAGAATTCTTCATAGTGTTCCCTATGCCGATTTGCCCTCTCTATACCAAGAGGCTGAGGTATGTGTCTATCCATCCCGTTACGAGGGGTTCGGCATTCCCATCATCGAGGCCATTCAAAGTGGTCTGCCGGTAGTGGCCTGTACGGGCAGTTGTCTGATGGAGGCGGGCGGCAACGACAATATTTATGTCGATCCCGACGATATCAGTGGCATGGCAAAAGGAATCTTTCAGTCGTTGAAAGGAGCAGAGGGCAGGGAAGAGCGTATCGCCAGGAGTCAGCAATACATTCAGCGTTTTGAGGGCAACAATGTGGCTGCCCAGGTGTTAGAGGTATACAAAAAACTGCTATGAGAACCATCGAGATGAATCCGAAGTATGAGCATCTGCGCTCATTCATCAGCCAACTGCCCGGGCGGATGGATGCTGAGGGCACCTATCTCTATGGCGGGCGCCGCAACTTGATTAAGATGTTTGAGGCTCCCGATGGCACTCGTCTGAATGTGAAACGCTATAAGAAACCGGTATTCCCGTCGAATATCATCTATTCCACGGGTATCAGAAAGCCCAAGGGCAGGCGTGCGTTTACCTATCCCTCCATCCTGTTGGCCAAGGGGATACAGACGCCCGAGGCTGTGGCTTACATCGAGGACCGGCACCTGGGGCTGCTGCAACACTCGTGGTTCATCAGCATACAGTGCCCTTATGCTCATCTGCTCTACGAGATGGGTGATGCCACGGAAGATGTCTATGCACCGATAGCCAAGGCATTGGCCGCCTATGCCGCCCATATGCACGACAACGAGGTGTTGCATCTGGATTTCTCGCCGGGCAATATCTTGTGGGATGTTGACCATCAGAATACAGCTGACGGCAAACAAAAGTACCATTTCTCCATTGTCGACATCAACCGCATGCGCTTTGGAGCGGTGAGTATGGAAGATGGCTGCCGTAGTTTTGCCCGTCTGTGGGGCCCCAAGCATTTTATAGAACTGTTGGTACGTGAGTATGCGAGCCTGCGTAAGTTTGATGTCGAGGCCGCTGAACGTGTCACGATGGCAGAAAGAAGGCGTTTTTGGGCGCACTATCAGAAGAAACGTGAAATGGAATTTAAACTTGAATTATAAACAGATATGAGTACAAACCGCTTGTGTTATATCTCGAGAAACTACCGGGGAGTTGACGGCTCGGGCAATAAGGCGAAAACCGATAACGAAGATACTCTCGTGGAGATGGGCGCCGTGAACTTAGGCTTGCGCCGTACGCTTTATGATAATAAGGTGGTGACGTTCTTCCTCGACCTGATAGGCATCCTGAAGTATTGCTTTTCCGTGCGAAAGGACGATATCATCCTGTTGCAATACCCTGTCAAAAAGTATTTCTCGTTCATCTGTCGTGTGGCTCACTGGCGGGGTGCCCGTACCATTGCGCTGATTCACGACTTGGGTTCCATGCGCCGTAAGAAACTCACTGAGGAGCAGGAGATACGCCGGTTGATGCATGCCGACTATGTGATTGCCTCCAACGAGGTGATGAAACAGTGGCTCGCCAGCCGTGGTTACAGTCATCCGTTGGGTGCCTTGGGACTGTTTGACTATCGTTCGAAGACTGTTCATCACGAGCAGGAGCGACCCAAGGGAGAGTGCTCGATCGTCTATGCCGGTGCACTGGCCATGCGCAAGAATGCCTTCATCTTGCAGATTCCTGATGTGATCAGTGGCTACGAGTTGCATATCTATGGCAACCGCTCGGGTCTTCCGTCGCTGAAAGAGTCACCGCGGGTAATCTTCCATGATTTCATGCCTGCCGACAAGTTTATTGAGAGTGTGCAGGGTGATTTCGGCTTTGTGTGGGATGGCGACTCGTTGGACAGCTGTACGGGCAGCTTCGGTGAGTATCTGCGTTGGAACAGTCCGCACAAGGTGTCGTTCTATGTGCGTGCCGGACTTCCGATTATCATCTGGCGTGAGGCGGCTTTGGCTGGTATCGTTGAGAAAGAGGGCATCGGTTTGTGTATAGACAGTGTGGAAGAACTGAACACACTGCTTTCGAGTATCACGGAAGAGCAGATGGACCGTATGCGCAAGAACGTACAGCGAGTCAGCAGTCAATTATCATCCGGTGAGTTTTTGCGGCACGCAGTGAATGAGGCTTTGCGAGAATTGGCAAAGTCCTGATACTATTCCGGCTGGTATTCCCTATACGACTTCCCAAGATCCAGATAGTGGAAATTATGCTGCCGCTGCTCGTTATGTGGCGGTATGGTCATGTAGTCGCCATATTTCCGGCTCAGATAGGTGTCGTATTGCCCTACTCCCATGACTTGCTCGCCCTCAAACTCGTAGGGTGTAGGCATTCCGAGCACGGTCTTCGGCATCACTCCGTGTGAGCCGTCGTCGTAGTCAGCCACATATTTGCTCTGCTCATAATCGTATTTTCGTAGCAGACGGCGTATTCTCCCCTGCACACCAGCCAGCGTATAGAGCCTTCTGCTAAGCAGTGGAATCCATGAGTCGGGACCGTGTCCGTGTTTATAAGGGTCGCGAATCATGAGGTACAGCACGCGTTTGTAGTATTCGTAGCGTGCAAAGTGGAGTTTCTGTAAGAGTTTGTTTTCGGGTACTCCGTCAATGGGGAACACGTCGATATAGATACCTCCGAGATATTTCAGATGCATGCGCTCGATAAGGGTGGTGCTGCCGTCTTGTATCTTGGCGAAAGGAAGGGGATAGACCGCATCGGTCTCAGCACTCACCAACTCGTAGGGTTGTGGCAGCCATTCGCGGCAATGGGCAATCAGCTTGTCGTAGTCAGGGCGCGGCATGGCAATATCCAGATCGTCATCCCAGGGGATGAAGCCTTTGTGACGTACGGCGCCAATCATCGTTCCTGCCCAGATATAATAACGTAACTGGTGCTGCTGACAGGCCTTGTCGACTGCCAGAAGAATCTGAAGAATGCGCTGGTGGACAGCATTGACGTCGTAATCTGCCATATCTGGTGGGTTTTGGGTAGTCTATAGTTTTTTCAGAAAACGCCTGAAAAGCGATTTGCGGTAGGCTTTTTGAACCTGAGGGAGCAGTTCCAGATAGCTGCGCTGGGTGTCGAAGACCAACTCTCCGTGGTAGCTTGGGTCCTGCTTAGGGGTCATATAGTCGTCACCGTATTGTGTACGGAGGAGCTCGTCGTAGGCGGCAGGTACAGGAACGGAAATATTCTCAAACGGCATCCAGAGCGTTTGGTCGAAGATATGCTTGTCGAGCATGATATCGTCGCCACTGAACGTCATTTCTGCCACACACTTGCAGTCGGCGGGACGTACAGCCCTCAACTGGTCTTCGGCCTCTTGATAGATGGCTGCCCACCCCCGTTTTGCTACTTCGTAGCGGCATTTCAGCTTGCGGAAGATGAGTCCCCATCGGCCGGAAAACAAGATGTTGGTGTTTTTGGCTTTCAGGAATCGCTGTGTACGCCGGCTTAGCTTGCACAACTGCTTGCGCTGCTGCTCGTCGTCGGGAGCAGCATCGAGCACGAAGATATCGATAAAAATGCCTTGGTTGAACGGTTGGAAAGCGTCCGACGGACGAATGGCGGCCGTATTGGAATTGCGCAATTGTGCGTGTCCGCGGTAGTAATCCTTGTCAGAGTAGGCCGACTGAAGGAAGTATGGCGGCTGGAACAGTTTGTCGCCCAGGCTCAGCAGCCGGTCGTAGTCGGCCCGCGGCATGCACACATCGATATCGTCATCCCAGGGAATGAACCCTTTGTGGCGCACTGTTCCGAGCAACGTGCCTCCGTCTACCCAGCAGCGCAGTCCCTCCTTCTGGCATGCGTCGATGAATGCTTTTAACAGGTCAATCTCAACACTCCAAACGCTTTTCATCTCAGGAGAGACCCTGAAGCCGTCGCGTATCTCTTCTGTCAGATTGAATTCAGTCATGATTCTATTTCAGTATAGCTCTGCAGGAATAAGTTCTCGGGCGCTGTTGAAGTCGTCGACCGTGTCCAGTTCGATAGAGAAAAAATCGGTTGTGTCGACGATATGGAACAGATGTCCTTGCGGGATGAGGCGTTCGAAGGCACGCTCGTAGAAAATATCGATGAGTCCTTCGCCCTCGATCATCTTGTCGAGTTCGGCAAAGAGAGCCTCACTATAGGTGCTGTCCATCTTCTCGATGCCCACACTCTCGCCGATAGCATCGTTGATGGCGCATACTTTGCTGATTTCAACAACACGGTTCTGCTGGTCGACAATCACCTTAATCTCTTCCTCGCCCAGCTCATGCCGGTTCAAGGCCAGTGCTGTTCCCGGCTCCTGAAGCATCCGTTTGATAATCTCAGGATCGAAAAGGATATCGCTGTCGAGGAGCAGGAACTCACGTCCGCGCACAAACTCGCGCGTCATCCATAACGAATAGATGTTGTTGTTGTGCTCGTAGTCAGCGTTGTGGAGGAAATGAAAGGTAACAGGTAGCGAGCGATAAGTTTCAGTAAGGAAGTCGCGAATCATCTCACCGCGATAGCCGGTCACTACCACAAACTCGCTGATGCCGGCATCGATCATGGCATCGAAGGTGCGTTGCAGCAGGGTACGGTTGCCTACCGTAAGCAGGCATTTGGGCCTATCGTCGGTCAGCGGGCGCAATCTTTTGGCCATGCCGGCAGCCAATACAACTCCTATCATAACAGCAGTGGACTCTTAAAGATGAACGATAAACTCATTGTTTTGAACCGTGAACGACCCGGAGGATAGTGTCTACTACCGTTTGGGTCTGCTCTTTGCGGCCAAGAGTAATGCGCAGGCACGACTCGAGTCCCTTGTCGGTCATGAACTTAATCTTGTAGTTCTGATCGGTAAGTTCCTTCAAGAGAGCATCCTTGATCTCTACGGGATACTTAATGAGAATGAAGTTGGCCACCGACTTATACACCTTGAAGCCTGGCAGGTTATCCAGTTCGCGCTTATACAGTTGCCGTCCCCATTCCATATCATCCGCAACCTTACGGTAATGGTCGTCACTCTCTAAGGCTGCCAGTGCAACAGCCTCTGAGAAGCGGTTGTAACCTAAGTACTTGTTGATATAGCTCACGAAGTGATCATGACCGGCACCGATGAAACCGAAGCCGCAACGCAGGCCAGGCAGTCCGTAGAACTTCGACAATGTGCGCGAGATGATCAGGTTTCTGTACTTGTTTACCAACGGGGCAATATAGTCAGTGTCGCTGGTGATGAAGCTGGCGTAAGCCTCATCGATGAGCACCATCGTGTCGTCGGGGATGTTCTCCATGATGCGGCCAATCTCGTCGGGAGTCAGACTGTTGCCCGTCGGGTTGTTGGGCGAGGCCAGCAGCAACATGCGCGGATGGATGCGATTGGTGTATTCAATCACCTCGTCCACGTCGTAGGCAAACGTGTCCTCCTGCTCATGCAGCGGATACATCTCGAACGTGCCGTAGCACTCGCTGGCCACCTTGTTATAGTACCACCACGAGAATTCCGGAATCAATATCTTCTTATTGTCACCCTTCATCAGGTAGTAGTGGATGGCATTCTTCAGAATGTCCTCACCGCCGTAAGCCAACAGCACTTGCTCTTCCGGTACGCCGTAAATCTCGCTCAGACGAACGGAGATGACGCTCTTCTTGCCTTGGTCGTAGATGCGCGTATAGAAACACAGGTCCTTCGGATCAAAGTTCTTAATGGCTTCTATCACCTTCTCGCTGGGCTCGAAATTGAACTCATTGCGATCAAGATAATTCAGTTTGTTCTGCATAGTGTTATTTTTTTTCGAATGCAAAGGTACGATTTTTATTTCATAAAATGCGCATATTCAGCACTTTTTCTACGATAGGAGCCATGTCGTAGTACTTATACTCGGCCAGTCGGCCACCGAAGATTACGCGCTGCTCTTGTTTTGCCAGTTCGGCATACTGCTCGTAGAGGCGGTTGTTGCGGTCGTTGTTCACCGGATAATAAGGCTCCATGCCCGGCTTCCACTCCGTGCTGTACTCGCGTGAGATGACCGTCTGCGGGCAGTCGTAGACCTGCTGGCCGAACATCTCGAAGTGCTTGTGCTCGATGATGCGTGTGTAAGGTACCTCAGCCTCGGTGTAGTTCACCACGGCATTGCCCTGATAGTTGGGTTTGTTGATGGTCTCCTGCTCAAAACGCACGGTGCGATACTCCAGCTTTCCAAACCGATAGTCGTAGAACTCGTCGATCTTTCCGGTGAAGACAATACGCTCAGCCACGTTCTCCCAATGCTCACGGTCGGCAAAGAAGTCGGTGCCTGTCAGCGTGTCAATGCCTTCCAGCAGTCCTTCCGTCAGCCTGTTGTAGCCTCCGATGGGAATGCCTTGATAGCGGTCGTTGAAGTAGTTGTTGTCGAACACCAGCCGTACCGGCAGTCGTTTGATGATGAATGCGGGCAACTCGGTACACTTCCTGCCCCATTGCTTTTCGGTATAGCCCTTGATGAGGCGCTCGTAGATGTCGCGGCCGATGAGCAGCAGTGCCTGTTCTTCCAGGTTGCGAGGCTCCTTGACACCAGCTTTGAGCATGCTCTCGACAGCCTCCTGCCGCTGCTCGTCCAGTTTCTTTTGTGCCTCCTCGGGAGTGGTGACGCCCCACATCTGATAGAATGTGTTCATATTGAACGGCAGGTTGTAGAGCCGTCCCTGGTAGTTGGCGACCGGGGAGTTGGTATATCTGTTGAACTCGACAATGGAATTGACGAAATCCCACACCTCTTTATTGGATGTGTGGAAGATGTGTGCGCCGTATTTGTGCACATGAATGCCTTCCACATCCTCGCAATAGATGTTACCGCCCAGATGGGGGCGTTTGTCGATAACAAGACAACGTTTTCCTTCTTGTCTGGCCCTATAGGCGAAGGTGGTACCGAACAGACCGGAACCCACAATCAGATAATCATAGTTTTTCATGTCTGCAAAGTTACGAAATAATTCCGTAAGTTGTTCTGATAATCCGTTTTATTTGTTGTTGATGACCATCGTTGGCAGATTATCGCATAGGCTGTTTTGTACATGGCCTCAACACATATGCTCAAAACCGCCAGCGCAGTTGCGCTTCCACATCGGTGAGGGCGGAATGGTCCACCTGCTGAAGACCGGTTCCTACACTGTTGCGGTCGAAATAGTTGGTGGTTCCGACCTTGGCCATGAGGGAAAGACGGTGCAAGGGACTATATTGGGCCAGCAGGGAATAGCGGATACCATGCCCGTAGAACGACTGGAAACCGAAGGAATAGAGCATTCCGCGCTCATAACAGTAGACGCGTGTGTCGAAATTGTCGGTATGGAACCAGCCAACTGTGGCCGCAACGAGCCACTTCCGGTTGCGATAGAGCACATTCTGGCTCAGTATCCATCCCGAATCTCCGCCCGTCAGTGAGAGGTCGGCCTGTGTTTTTATGTTCCATGTTGCGGTATGGCGCGCCACGCTGAGCCGTGCCCGTTGCGTGGTTTCGTCGTCTCGCAGCCGTATGCGATAGCGCCCATTGACGGTCCAGGCTTTGTGTTGCCATGTCATTGTGAGCATGTTATCCCACGAATGGGCATTCGGCTCCATCTGATAGCGCGGCCATGCAAACTGGGCATAGTCGGAATAGGCGGCGACAGACAGCTTGCGCGAGGGGCGCCAGTTGACTCCGGCATATATACCGCTCTCGTTTTGCACGCTGCCTGCATCGCTGAAGCTGCGCGAGAATAGCGAATAGTATCGATAAGAGTACATCCGCCACAAGGCCATCACGTCGAGCTGACCGCTCAAGGCATAATTAATCATGTTGAGTGTGGCGACACCATGACAACTGCCAGTAGCCGTCTCGCCGCTGATATTGAGGCGCCGGCTGGTGTAGCCGTAGTCTACCGAGGCATTCCAGAACGATTTCCCGCTGGCATAAATCTGCCGGTAAAGCTGTCCGTTTTGCGGTTTCAGTTCGCAATCGAGGCCAGTGGCAATGGCTGTTGCACCAGCGTGGAAGCCGTTTCTGCTGACGCGGAAGGCTGCTCCAGTGAGCCACTGATGCGCATTGTGCTTACGGTCCATTTCGCTTTGGGTGCGGTGGTAGCCACTGGTAACAATCGTACGGATGGCCGATGAGTCCGCAGTCAGGGTGGCGTCGATAGCACGGTAGGAGGCAAAAGCCGTCAGTTCGGCACTCTTCGTGAGGCTGATGGTGGCAGCGGCTCCTTGCAGATAGTTGCTTTCAGAGCGGGATGAGTGGGCACGAATGGTGCTGCCTTGACGGGTCATCTGCGAGAGAGTGGCCAGTTTTCCGAGCGAGAAATCGTTGTTGACGACCAGTCCCAAGCCCGATTTCAGCCGGTAGCGGCCGATGACGGCGGTTTTGAGCCTGCCCAACTTCCGCACCAACAGATAGGCCGAGTAGAAGTCGTAGCCAGCACGGTTCCGGTTGGCAAAGAAAGGCTCACCGGCATCTTGTGCGGCGGTCAGTCCTGCCTTGAGATACTGTCCGTAGCTAAACTGGTAGCGAAGGTCGTGGCGGTAGGGCCAGCCCAGATAGCCTTTCTGGTCGCCTTTGCGCTCATAGGTGGGAATCTTGGCGGTCATCATCAGCTGATGCTCACCGTGGCGTAGGATATTATGCAGCTTGGGGAATGTGCGTTGAGGCTCTGTTCCGGCAAAAACAAGGCATTCCAGCAGGTGCCGGCGCGGCTCGTCAAGACTCTCGATGAGCATCAGTTCGCCCAGTGTCTGCATACGCCCATAGCGGTATAGATACTGGCAGATATCCTCTATCTGTGTGTTGGTAAGGAACGGAATGCGCTCCAGGTCCTCGCGCGTGGCGCTGTTGATGTCTATCGGGCTGGCAGCCAGTTGGCTGATAATCTCGTAAGCGTTTTCCCAGTTGTCGTTTTCGGTGTCTTCCATGGCTGTCAGCTGCTCAAAATAAGTCTCCCAGTCGGCAGCGTTCTGGGCTTGGGCGGAAAGGGAGAACACTGTCAGCAAGAGTGCGGTAAGGCTTAGATGTAAATACAATGTCGTAAGTTTAGGCATAGTAAGTTGGATAACGGCTTGTGTTAATACATCGCAAAGGTAAAGTTTTTTTTATCAACGAATGCTAAATATACGGTGTTTTTTAGCATAAGTGCAAAATAATGACTACTTTTGCTGCCGAAATGAGCAACCTTCGGAACCATCTTATCGCACTGATTCTGCTGCTGTCAGTCCTGCCGGCGATGGCGCAGAATAACGGCAAGGGGAAACAAAACCCCGAAGACCGTACCGTGGATATGGATTCGCCCACGTTTGTCCCGTTGGTGAAGGTGAGCAAGGTGAAGGTCGGGAGCGACTCTATCCAGTATCTGGAGATGAACAATGTATATGTATATCCGCAGGCCACGTTCAAGAATGCCAAGCAGCAACAGGCTTATAACCGGCTGGTGTACAATGTGAAGAAGGTGCTGCCGATAGCCAAGGAGGTGAACCGGGTGATGATGGAGACGGCCGAATATCTGGAGACACTGCCCAACAAACGTGCGAAAGACGAGCACATGAAACGTGTTGAGAAAGCGGTGAAGAAAGAATACACGCCACGCATGAAGAAACTCACCTACGCTCAGGGCAAACTGCTCATCAAACTCGTCTACCGTGAGTGCAACTCATCGTCGTATCAGTTGATACAAGCCTTCCTCGGTCCTGTCAAGGCCGGTTTTTATCAGGCCTTTGCCTGGACTTTCGGAGCCTCGCTGATGAAGGAATACGACGCCGAAGGTACCGACCGTCTAACCGAGCGTGTGGTCCGCATGGTCGAGGCCGGCCAGTTGTAAACCGTCGTCCGCCAGGTCTTTTTTATGCCCAGTTGACAAAGAATTTACCGCTGATTTCCAATCAGGCATTTATTAAGGTGGAATTAGCCATTAATTAAGTCGTAATCGGTCATTAATTAGCTTGCGATTGATGCCTGATTAGAGTGTAATTAGTTAATCAGTTAGAAGGTAATTGGTTAACTAATTAGAAAAGTAATGATGAGCGGATTGAAATGAAATCTAGAAAATCTAGAATGTCTAGAAAACCTAGAAAATCTAGAAAATCTAGAGAATCTAGAAAACCGTTTCAATAAAAAAACGACAGAGCCAAACTCTGTCGTTTTATGTTGATAGATGAATGAACTGTCGGTTACAGCAGGTGCATCACACCGATGGTGTAGAGTAGGGCATAACCTAGGATGATGGTGATGAAACCTGAGATAAGACCAATCTTTATCATGTCGCTCTGCTTCACCAGATTGGTGGAGAAAGCCAGTGCGTTCGGCGGTGTGCTGACAGGCAGAAGCATGGCGCTCGATGCGGCAATGGCAATACCGATGAGTACGGTTGGCGTGCCTCCGATGGCCTCAAGTTTGTCGCCCATGGCTGTACAGACGACTGCAAGGATAGGCATCAGAAGGGCTGCGGTGGCAGAATTGCTGATAAAGTTCGACAACAGGTAGCAAATCACGCCTGAGAGAATGAGGATGAGCACCGGCGACAGGTTGCCGAAAGGAATGCTGGCGATAGCATTCTCTGCCAGACCCGATGCATTCAGACCGTAACCAAGAGCAAAACCTCCGGCTACCATCCACAGCACGCTCCAGTTGATTTCCTCGAGGTCGTATTTGTTGATGACTCCTGTCAGCGTGAATACCACGAATGGAATCAGTGCGACGGTATAGCTGTTGATGCCAGTAACCATATCGGTAAGCCACAGGGCTACCGTAATGATAAACGTTACGATGACAATCCACTTGTGAGGACCTTTTTTCATCTCTCCCTCAATCTCCAACTGAACAGTCTTCTGCGAGAAAGGGAACATCTTTTTCAAGATGAACCAGCTGATGAAAAGCAATACAGCCACCAACGGGAACATGAACAGCATCCATTCGCCAAAGCCCAGTCCGAGGTTCAGACCTTCGGGATCGTTCAGGTATTTCAGCGCGATGGTGTTCGGTGGTGTGCCGATAGGGGTGCCGATTCCGCCCAGGTTGGCGGCAACAGGAATGCTGAGTGCCATGGCTATGCGGCCTTTTCCCTCGGGAGGAAGCTGCTTAAACACAGGTGCCAGGAATGTGAGCATCATGGCTGCGGTAGCGGTGTTCGACACAAACATGGAGAATAGACCTGTAATGAGGATAAAGCCCAGCAGCACATTCTCGCTTTTCTGTCCGAAAGGTTTCAGCAATACCTTTGCCAGATGAGTGTCGAGACCTGTCTTGGCAGCAGCGATGGCCAGCACGAATCCACCGATGAAAAGCATGATGATCGGGTCGGCGAACGTGGCCATGATGCTCTTATACGACAGCAGTGTGCCTACCTCGTCGGGGTTAACCATCCACTTGATGCCGCTGTCGCTGGTGAAAATGAGCATCAGTCCGATGATTGACACCGATGTTGCCCATGAAGGCACTACCTCAAGCACCCACATCAGCGTGGCATAAGCAAAGATGGCAATGATGCGCTGCTGAACGACCGTGAGCCCTTGGATGCCGAAACTGTCGGCAGGAAGATTCCACAGAATCAGCGTGACAATGGCAACGAAGACGGCTTGCGCTGCTTTTTTGATGGCACGGTTAGGATGTTCAAACTTTTTGGCATGGCGCGTTTTATGGTACGCCTCTACCAGATGAAAACCATGAAAGTTCTTAAACATATCTTTTCTGTTTACTTATAATGAGTGATTCTTTTTGTGCTGAGTTATAATACTCTTAACCGTGTGTATCTATATAAAAAGTTTATCCTAAGTGACTGCAAAGGTACAAATAAATCCCCATCCGTTAGAAATTTTTTGATGTAATATTTGGCACAGTGTCACGATTTGTGTTGTTTTCATCAATTATAATGTTTTCAAGTCTTACGTTTTGTCAACTCGACTTGTCAAAATACGTAGTTATGTTAGTAAGATATGAGAGGTATAAGTATGATGTGTAAGAAGAAAACAATCCTTTTTGGGAGGAGAATAATGGTCTCTCATAAATTTTTTAGGTAAAAAGCATGTCTTTATTCGTATATATAGAAAACAATATGGTTATGAATATGATAACAATATACATTATGGTGGTTTTTCTGGCACTCGGTGTGCTGGGATTGTGCCGCATGCAACATCAGATGACGGGCAAACAACAGGAAGGAACGATGATTGAGAAAGCGCTTCTGCCTCAAAAGAACCAAGCTGTCATGTTATATATGGCCAGCATGTTCGGTGTGATGGTTTTAAGTATGAGCATCCCTTCGCAGGCACAATCGGGCTTATTGTATGTTCTCAGTATGATAATAGGTGGACTCGTAGGCATCATGCTCACGAAAGGAAAGCGTTTGCGACACTATCTCCAGGTGGGTACGACAGTTTTTGTTTTCATAGTGATAGGATTGTCAGTTGTTCGCACCTTGGATTACTCATCTTTTATCCTGAGCGGTGTTGCCCTTCTGGCAGCATTTGTTCTTCTCCCCTTGTGTTATGCGCTCTCTGTCGATGCGCGTCCTGACAAACTGAATGCCATCACAGGTTTTTCTGCCATAGCCGTGGTGGGAGGTAGTCTTGTAGGCTGGGCTATCTGCCATTCATGTAGTTCAGCCACCTCATTAGTTATCTTCATGATGGGCATTGCCACACTTTTCTACAGTGCTTTTTGTGTTGATGCCAATGTGGCAAAATACTGATGAGTGAGGGACAGCTTTTGAAGATTATCACTTCCGCATGGAACTATTAGAGTCTTTTGTCGAACTTTCATATCCTGCTGTCTTCAAAATATATTCCACTTGGGTGTCACGCCCTTCCAAAAAATCAGTTACCGTCTGTGGTACAATATGATGAGGCTGGATAGCAACACCCTCCAATGGGTGTCCTCCAGGCGTTATCATATGGTCAAGGGTCGGAATTCGGAAATAGATGCCATGCTTTGACTTGAAACATAATGGGAAACCGCCAGTGTCGCCTCCAGATGGTTCGCCGACAAGTACTGCATCGCCACTCTCTTTCATCGTGATGATGAAACTTTCTGCCGCAGAGAACGAGTAGGTGCCCATAAGGATATATACCTTGCCTGGATAACCATCTTTCCGTTGCAGCAGCTCAGTGCCATTCCATGCCGTTCGTTTCTCCTTGATAAGATAGGATGCCAATGAGTCTCCAATCTGACTATTACCACCGCCATTGTGCCTTACATCAACAATCAGGTTGGGCAGCTGTCGCAATTCTTGAATAGCCTTGCCCAGGGAGTCGAGCACCTGATTCGACATCTCGTTCACGGCCAGATAGCCAAAGTCAGCATTCATCTTTTTCCATTCTATCGGTTTATATCTTATAGGACCGTTAAGTTTTTCCCCGCTGTAGAGATTCAATGTCATCTCCAATGACTGTCCGTTTCGCAGTATGGTGACTGTCCTCACGCTGTCTGTATAACTGCACATCACCTCCATAGCCGAACGTAAAAATCGGTAAGCGTCGGTCGAAGCAGAGATATACCTCTCGTTTGTTTTGATCCATTGCTGCACAGGCACTCCATCCACAGCCACAATTTCATCGCCCTGCAGCATCCCCGCATTCTTCAGCTGAATGCGTGGGTTGTTGATGAAGACACGATTCTCAATCACTGCAATATCATTGCCAAGTCTTTTCGCACGGAAATTAATGTCGGCATGCCCTGCGTGGAGGTTGGCAAAAAACTCTCGGAGGAGTATCGAATAACCTATTTTGGTCTGAATCGTGTCTAACCGATCAATAAAAACCTCATGAAGTGAGTCCATGTTGAGGTGTTTACGGTCGATGTAAGCAAAACGGTGGTTCACCCTGTTGAAGATACTCTCGAAATCCTCTTTGAAGTCTGCTGGTTCCACGGGAATGTCATACATGTAATATTTCTTGCATTCACTGAAATCTACAGAGCCTCTGAGCATATAATAATTGTATGCGTAGAGTGCGCCTATGGCAAAGAGACAGAGCACAATAAATGCTAAAACAAGGTATCCGATTATCTTTAATGCTTTTTTCATACTTGCTGTTGATGGTGAATTGCTATACATAGGTCAGACAACCTGTGGGGAATTTAAATCAATTAGCGCTATGCAGGGGTGTCCTTCTGCATCGGAAAGAAGATCCTACGTGGAAGATAATCCCTCTTGAAAACAAAGGATTTGTCTGATTGAATGCTGTTGGAGTGTTGGTGCGGTTAGCCCAGCACGACATTCTCTACCTCAACGGGCTCGTGAAGGAATATCTGAGCCTGCTCTTTAAACTTTTCAGGGTTCTCGGTGGTGAGATAATGAACGGTTGCACCACGCGAACATTTCTGTTCTAATAGCGGATGACGTTCAAGATACTGCTGCAGACTGCCTGCCACATACTCGCCTTGCGGGATAATCCGAACGCCTTTAGGTATATATTTCAGTATTTTCGGCATCAGCAGCGGATAATGGGTGCATCCAAGGATGACAGCGTCAATAGCAGGGTCCTTACGCATCAGTTCATCGATGCGTTTCTTAACAAAATAGTCGGCACCAGGGCTGTCAGCCTCATTGTATTCTACCAGCGGCACCCAGAACGGACAGGCGACACCGGAGACCTCTATGTCGGGCCACAACTTGCGGATTTCCAAGTTGTAACTCTCGCTCTTAATCGTACCCTCGGTAGCCAAAACGCCCACATGACGGTTCTCTGTGAGCGAACCGATGACCTCAGCGGTGGGACGTATGATACCCAACACGCGACGGTCGGGGTCTAAACGTGGCAAATCGTTTTGCTGGATGGTTCGTAAAGCCTTGGCAGAGGCAGTGTTACAGCCCAGGATGACGAGATGACATCCCATCTCGAACAGTTTGATGACTGCCTGTCGGGTGAACTCGCAGACCACCTCAAAAGAGCGTGGTCCATAGGGTGCACGTGCGTTATCGCCCAAATACAGGAAATCGTATTGGGGTAACAGCTGCCGGATGCCATGCAAGATGGTCAGTCCACCGTAGCCACTGTCGAATATGCCTATCGGACCGGGCGATTTGCTGAACATGATTCTTTTTGTTAGTGAAAAGAGAAAAGTGAGAAGTAACAAGTTGACTTACCTTCAAATCACTGAAGTGGCTGGAAGCCCATCACTCTTGTTACTTCTCACTCCTTGTTTCTCACTTGCTAAGTGCTTCCTCAACGACCTCGCTGATGTCCTCTCCCATGACCGGATCGATGTAGGGACAGGCTTCGGCATCGGTGTTCAGGATAAAGGCATAGCCGCGCTCGCCGCCAATCTGGCGCAGCACGTCGCTGATTTTCTGCCGCAACGGAGCATAGTTTTCTTTCTCTGCATCGGCAAACTGCTTGCGGGCCTCTTCCTTAAACTGGATATTACGGGCCATAAGTTCTTGCAATTCAGTCTGACGCTTGTTGAGAATGGTGGGCGCCAGTTCGCGCTGCACCTCAAGAAAAGCCTCGTATTTGCGGTTGAACTCCTCCTCAACGCGCTTGGCTTCTGCCTCGTATTGAGCCTTCAGGTCGCTCAGCTGTTTCTGCACCACACTATATTCGGGCATCGACTTGAACGCACGGTCGTAGCTGAAATAGCCGAACTTCACCTGAGCGGAAGCATTGAAAAGCGATAAGTGATAAATGACGAGTATCGCTACCATTCTCATTGCTAATCTCATTTTGTTGTTCATAAGCATTCTGTATGTAATCATTAACTTATCATTCTTCACTTATCTCTCTCGTCATGCGGTAATTACTTCATCTTACTGAGCTGAGCCTTGATCTCTGTGGTAACGTCCTTGCTCAGAGTAGTGCTCACGTAAGGAATGCCGCTGTTGATATCCATGATGTACACATAGCCGCCTGCCTTGCCAACAGCCTGAATGGCGTTGATCAGCTTCTGACGGATGGGAGCCATCTTCTCCTGAGAGATTTTCTCTATCTCCTGGCTGCCGTCCTGATAAGTCTGCTGCAGTTTCTGCTGCATCTGTGCCAGATTCTCCTCGGTCTCCTTGCGCTTAGACTCGTTCATGGTGCTCTGAGTCTTCTGATACTCTTCAACCTTGCGCTGGAACTCGTCCTGCATAGCTTTCAGCTCATCCTCTTTCTGCTTCTGTACAACTTCTACATCTGCACGAGCCTTGATGAACTCGGGCATAGCGGTCATGATTTGCTGTGTGTCACAGTGTCCAAATTTAGCCTGCTGTGCAAACATGGTCATGGGTGCAAACAGCATCAACATTAAAATCAGTTTTTTCATTTTCGTTTCTTTTTATTTAAATAGTTATAATTCTTTTATTTCCTAACTCTCTAAAATATTATTCATTAGTTACTGAAATATTATGCATTATGCATTATTCATTATGCATTAATTACTGTATCCCAGTTTTGCCAAGATCTCGTTGCTGATATCTATCTTGGGCGAACCGAAGATAATGCCGGCATCTGAAGCTCTGTCGAGAACCAGAGAGTAACCGCGCAATTCGGATATTTCCTTGACGGCATTGTAGATCTCATCCTGGATAGGAGTCATCAAACTCTCGCGTTTCTTGAACAACTCTCCCTCAGGACCGAAGTACTTCTTCTTCAGTTCGCTGGCCTGCTTCTCTTTCTCCATAATCTCTTCCTGCTTGGCTTTCTTCTGCTCTTGTGAGAGGAATACCACCTCGTTTTGATAGTTCTTATAGAGTGTCTGGGCTTCTGTATTGATAGCTTCCACCTCGGCTTGCCACTTCTTCGACACCTGGTTGAGCTGCTCGTTGGCTCGCTCGTAGGCGGGAATGTTCTTCAGAATATACTCCATGTCAATGAGAGCGAACTTCTGTGCGTTTGCCGTCATCGCCACAATGGCGAGAAGGGCTACCATCATTACTTTCTTCATAGGCTTTATTTCAATTTGGTTGAACGTTTATATGACGGATACGATAATGAAAAGTTAATCTACCGTCGCGTTTTTAACTATTTCTTAACTTATTGTTTACCAATTATTAATTATAGAGGACTGTGTCTTTAGAACTCCTGACCGAGGATGAAGTGGAATTGTGAGCCACCTCTGGTCTTTCTGCCAGACGCATTCGAATAGACATTGTCGAAACCGTAAGCCCAGTCGATACCCATCAGACCAACCATCGGGAGGAAGATACGCACACCGAGACCGGCAGAGCGCTTCATGTCGAATGGGTTAAACTTCTTGGTGTCCACCCAAGCATTACCGGCCTCAACGAAACCAAGTCCGTAGATGGTGGTATTACCCAGCATGAAGGGATAGCGCAGCTCAAGAGTGAAACGGTCGTACGCATAGGCATTATACGACGAGATGTTCTTTCCTTTCGACAACATCTCGTAGCCGGAAGAGGTTGACAGGTCACCGTTCTCGTAACCACGCAATCCGATAGTCTCCTCAGCATAACCAGTGCTGTAGCCGCTCATACCGTCACCACCTACATAGAAGGTCTCGAACGGGCTTTGCTTGTCCTTGTTGAACGAGCCGAGCAGACCCAGTTCCACACGTGTCATGAGCACGAAACACTTCGGACTGCCGCTGAGAGCGGTATAGGTCTTCGCCTTGAACTTCCACTTGTGGTATTCTATCCAGCGGTATTTCTCCTGCTGCTCATCCATGTAGGTGGGCGATTGGGTGTTGATTGCCAGTTTGCTGTAGTCTTTTCCGTCCCACAACGACCATGGCGGGGTAACCGTCACCGATGCCATGAACTCTGATCCGCGGCGTGGGAACAGCTGGTTGTCGGTAGATACGCGCGAAACGGTAACTCCCAAGTTCAAATTGTTAGATGTTCCGTTAGACATCAGGGCATAGTAGCGCCAGTTCTTCATCATGTAACGCTGGTAGGCCAACTGTACCGAGAGTGTGAAATAGTCGTCGGGCCAGCGCAGACGCTTACCCCATCCGAGCGATACACCAATGAGCTGCACATACTTGTCGGGGTCGTAATAGCTCTCGTAGTTGTTGTAACCATAGCCATATGAACCGTAACCGTAGCCATAACCGCCATACATATAACTGTTGTAAAGGCTGTTCATATAGGCCTGGTTATAATAGTTGCTGTTGATGTCGGTCTGCTTCGAGTAGTATGCACCCACACTGAACTGGATGGGTCGCTTGCCGCCGAACCAGTTGGTAGAGTAGCTGGCGTTGTACGACTGATAATAAGTACCGTTGGTCTGTGCGCCGATTGACAACACCTCACCGTCACCGATAGGCATGATGCCGCGGTGTTCTTTGTTCTTGTTGAAGAGGTTGGCCATTGAGAAGTTGTTGAGTTTCAAACCGATACGGCCGATGACACCTGTCTGTCCCCAACCCAGCGAGAACTCAATCTGGTCGTTTGACTTCTGTTCCAGGTTCCAGTCAACGTTCACCGTACCATCCTCATAATTGGGCTTGATATCGGGAGCAACCTTCTCAGGATCGAAGTGTCCCATGCTGGCCAGTTCGCGTGCAGTACGTGTGAGAGCCTCTTTCGAGAACAAGTCACCGGGCTTGACGTGCATCTCGCGTCTTACCACATTCTCATACAGACGGTCGTTACCATTGATGCGCACATGGCTCAGGTAGGCCTGCTGGTTCTCCACGATGCGGATTTCCAAGTCGATGGAGTCGCCAACAATGTTCACCTCGGTAGGCTCGACTTGCGAGAACACATATCCGTTATTATAATAAATGTTGCCCACAGACTCATCATCACCGTTTCCTGATATGCGCTTGTTGATATGTTTCTGGTTGTACACATCACCCTTCTTCATGTTCAGGATGGCATTCAGCTGGTCCGTGTTGTAGACGGTGTTTCCAACCCATGTGATGTTACGCACATAGTATTTCTTTCCCTCGTCAACCTTGACGTAGACGTTCACGTGTTTCTCGTCGTTGTTCCACACGCTGTCCTCCACAATCATGGCATCGCGGTAGCCGTATTCGTTGTATTTCTCCAGCAGGTTCTGCTTGTCTTTCTTCCAACGGTCGGGAGTATATTTCTTCGATTTCAGGAAGTTGGCAAACTTTCCAGCCTCGTGAGTCTTCGAGAAAGCACCTTTCGTAAACAGTTTTCCCTTGATTTTTCCATCGGAAAGGGCATGGTTACCGTCGATGATGATATTACGGATTTTCATCTTCTCCTTTTTGTCGACCTCAACGTCCAGAATCACCTGGTTCTTATTGGCCAGGTCGTCGCGCTGAGTAATTGTAATCTCGGCATTCTTGAATCCCTTGTCGTCGAAATAACGCTTGGCAAGGATTTTAGCACGGTCGATCACGTTGGGGTGAAGCGCCATACCTTTCGCCATACCGAGCTTGTTCTCCATGTCCTCACGCTCCGACTTCTTCAGTCCGATATAGTTGATGGTCGAGATTTTCGGGCGTGGAGCCAGATAGAAATGCAGGTAGATTTTGTCGCCGATGAGCGAGTCGACAGCCACAGCAACCTTCGAGAACAGGCCGTTGCGCCAGTAACGTTTTACGGCATCGGTAATCTTTGAGCCTGGGATTTCTATCTCGTCGCCAACCGACAAGGCCGAGATACCAGCCAGTACGTAATCCTCGTAGCCTTCGATGCCCGAGACATTGATACCAGCCAGACGTCCGACAATAGGTGTGCCGGCATAAGAGATTTCTGGATGCACGATTTTCTCCTGTGCGCTCAGAGAGACAGGTAAAAAGGCAAGCAGGCAAGCAGGCAACAGCCATTTTGCCAATCCTTTAACCTTCATCATTCTTAATATCATCATATTCAATTTTTTTCCTTTTCCCTAATTACTACTTTTCCTTCTCTTCGTCCTCCACCTGGGCCTCGGTCTTGCCGTAACGGCGCTGGCGCGACTGGTAGTCGAAAATGGCCTTATGAAGATCTTTCTCGCTGAAATCCGGCCAATAGGTGTCGCAGAAGTACAACTCCGTGTAGGCTATCTGCCAGAGCAGGTAGTTGGAGATGCGCAACTCGCCGCCAGTGCGGATGAGGAGGTCGGGGTCGGGCATGAAACTAGTGGCCAGGTGCTGGCTGACAAACTCTTCCGTGATATCCTCCTGACGGATTCCGCCCGTTGCCAGATGCTTCAGGAAGTTCTGTGGAAGCTCGTCCATGTCGTGAACCTCTGCCACAATCTTCCTGACGGCCTCGGTAATCTCCCATCGGCTGCTGTAGCTCAGGGCCACCACCATGGTCATGGCAGTGTTCTGCGAGGTGCGGTCGATGGTCTGTTGCAGTTTCTTCTGCACATCATCAGGCAGCCGTTTCAGGTCGCCGATGACGCGGAATCGCACATTGTGCTTCATGAAGATCTCGTCCTCGAGCGACGTGAGCACCAATCCCATCAGTGCGGAAATCTCGTCCTCCGGGCGGTTCCAGTTCTCAGTAGAGAAGGTATATAGTGTCAGATACTTCACTCCTAATCGCACGCACTCGGCAGTGATACGGCGCACAGCCTCCACCCCGGCCTGATGTCCGAAGCTGCGTTCTCTGCCCCGTTCCGTTGCCCAGCGTCCGTTGCCGTCCATGATGATGGCAATGTGCTCGGGAATCCGTTTCATATCCAGTTCTGTCATATCTTCGTTTTCTTAATAACGTTATTGGGCGGTACCCCTTCATTCCTATTCATCTGCATTGTGGCAGGTGCGGCAGCGGGCCATGAAACTGTAGGTGAGTGTCACTTGCAGGGCACTATAGGCATCTTTGTTCTTGAAGAGTCCTGTGCTCTTAAAGCCGTAAGGATCGACAATCCCGTCGAGCTTGTCGCTCAGCGAGAAGTGAACAGCCCACTCAATGCCCAGGTTCAGGCGGTCAGCCAATTTGTATTTCACGCCGACGCCCAGCGGGATATTGGCCGTGATGACGCTCTTGTCGCCTCCACTGACGTGGGTTGCGCCCACTCCACCGAACACAAACGGTGTGCAGCGCTTGGCTCCCCGATAGTCACGGCCGGTGCCATAAGGCCAGAAATTATATTCATAGGTCACTCCGAAGTCGATCAGCGAGTGGCTGAACGACATGGGCGACTGCTCCAATTCCGGGTAATAGGTGGTCACGTCGCGGGAGTCGCCTTTCAGTTTTCCATACGCGAGGTTGGCTTTCAGTCCCATATATGGCGAAATGTTGAATCGCCAGAGCAGCGAGCCCATAGGCTGCATGTTCTTGGTGATATTGCCATTCAGGTCACCCTCATAGCTCACGAGTCCTGCTCCGCCGCCGATTTCCATGCGATACTCGTTCTCGTCCTGCGCGTGCAGGGCGGTTACCGCCGTCATCAGCAACAATACTGTCAGCACTCTTCGCATCATCGTCAGGTTGCTTAACTGTTAACTCCTAACCTTTCACTCTCACCTCAGAAGACCTTCTGCTGTGTCTGCCAACCCAGTTGGCTGAGACGTCCGCGCCATACCTGACCGCTTCCGCCACAGATAATCCAGAGATACTGGTTCTCGTCGACTGTCATAGCGAACGTGCTGTTGGTGGCCGAGAATCCGTCGGGTATCTGGAAACGGGCGTCCGTCTTCCAGGTAATGCCTCCGTCGCGGCTGGCATATAGCTGTTTGAAAGCCGTCACGGTGCAGGCACCCATGCCCTTGCCGCCCAAAGCGAGCATCTGGTCACCGTATTTCACCACCTGCAGATTCTGCAAGCGGGGCAGAAGATAGGGATTGTCTGTTGCCCATGTGTAGTATATCCACTGTTGGCTCTGTGCGCCTGCTGCCGTTTCCTCCACGCATCCCCAGACTACGGCATATTTGTCGTCAGGATATTGCTCGACACTCCGGTTGCCCACGAGAACCAACTGGTTGACGTCAGGATTGGTGGGCTTTGGCAATCGTACCATACTCATGTCCTGTACGGGCAGGTAAGGAGCATATTTGTCGTCAGAAAGCGTCATCGCCGATGTCTGGATGGTCTCCACCACAGGCATATCATCGCTTGACCAGTTCTTGCCGTCACCAACGGAAGTGGAGTAGCAGACGCTTTCCTCACCGTTGTTTCCGTATACATACACCTTGCCATTCTGACAGGTGGCGCGCATGTTGCTCATGGCTGCCAGCTGAGCATTTGCCGGCAGTGAGCTCCAGTTGAACACGTCGGCCTCTTCCTGATGCACGTTCACGCGCACCTTGTACGTACGGAAGCCTGAGCCATCGTTGGCATAGACGCGAAGCTCGCGCTGAACACTCAGGTTCACCGAGTCGGACGACGAATAAGTTACCAGCGTATCGCTGATGGCACTCTTCCAGACGGCTGTTCCACCGTTCTTAGTACTGATGGTAGTGATCACATGTGCTGCGTCGGTGCCTTTTGGCAACGAGTCAACATTATAGATTTCGCAAGTCAGCTGATCAATATAGAATGCGTAGTTGCTGCCCGAATAAGTGGTTTTGTAAACACTGTCGGCTCCTGTTGACGACTTCGTATGCACATATCTGTTCATCGTGCCCAGCGAGAATGACGTAATCGCAGTGTCGTCATAATAGACAACATCATTATCGTCGGAATTCAGACATGATGCAAACACAAACAGAGCTGCCAGCAGCAATACGAAAGGTATGAAAATCCTTCTCATCAATTAAAACATTTTATTTCAAGCTGCAAATTTACGTAGAATTCCGCAAAAAGCACTCCTTTTCGCAGGTTTTTATGAAATTATGCACGAAATCGGGCCTTTTTTAAGGTCTATTAAAAAAATAAGACCGGCATGAATCACTCATACCGGCCTTCTGTTGAATGCTAATGCAAGTTGGAGTGCATCAAAGTTATGATGCTCAAGATGGTCATCAAAGTAACCAAAGCCAACATTGCAGTCGTTTCAAAATCTAATAACATAATCTTTACCTTGACATAAATGAAGCTCTTTTGAAGCCTGCGGAAACAATGTGTTTCCATCTGCAGGCCGAGCTTTACTTAAAAAAACTACTAACCTATGAAAACTTTTTACGAAGTGTTCTCCCGAACACGATGCAAAGGTAATCAAAAATCCGCAGTTCACCACCCGTTCCTGTCCGCTTTCTTCTGTTTTACTCCCTTTTCTTGACTTGTATCAAACACCCCCCGAAGGGCAATACGACGGATATTGCCTATAACAGGGCTGCCGACTGTGACCGTTGGAGTCGCATCCCGTTTGTGGTGGGCATGGAGGTGAAGCGGAGCAACCATCCCTTCGGGTGTGATGTGTGCGAGGCGCTGAAGGGGAAGTACCCGAAGGACTTTGTGTTCACGGGGTGGCATCCGCAGTGCCGGTGCTATATCGTACCTGTACTGGCCTCTGAGGAGGAGAGGATGGCTTACCACAGGGCTGTACTCAACGGTGAGGATGTCTCAGATT
>JAEEXN010000128.1 GCA_016291595.1 Prevotella sp. | reverse complement strand
AGCATGCCCACCGACACGAAGAAGATGGCTCCGAAGAGGTTCTTCACCGGCTCCACCAACTTGATAATCTTCTCGGCCTCGACGGTCTCTGCCAGAATGCTGCCCATGACGAATGCGCCGAAAGCACTACTGAAGCCCACCGTTGTCGACAAGACGGCCATAGCGCAACACAGACCCAGCGACACCACAAGCAGCACCTCGTTGTTCATCAGCTTCCTGACACTACGGAGGAACAGCGGAATGGCAAAGATTCCTACCACAAACCATAGGATGAGGAAGAATCCGATGCGCGCCACGGAGCCCAGCATCTGACCGCTGTCGGGAGTGTTGCCGCCGGCAATGGCTGCCAGCATGACCATCATCACGATGGCAAGGATGTCCTCCAGGATGAGCACGCTCATCACGATGCTGGCAAAATGCTGTTGGCGAAGGCCTAAATCGTCGAAGGCCTTATAGATAATGGTGGTCGACGACATGGCGAGCATTCCGCCCAGGAAGATGCAGTCCATGCGTGCCCAGCCGAACATGCGGCCTATGAGCATGCCCAGCATCATCATGAAAAACACAATGGTGCTCGTGGCAATGACGGGCGAGGCTCCCATCTTGAGAATCTTCTTGAACGAGAAGTCGAGTCCCAGCGAAAACAAAAGGAACATCACTCCGATGTCGGCCCATGTGTGGATGTTTTCCTGGTCGACCACAGAGGCGGTGTAGGGCATGTGTGTCGACACAAGGAATCCTGCCACCACGTAGCCTAACACCAGTGGCTGCTTTAGTTTCTTGAACACTAGCGTGACAATGCCCGCTACGACAAGTATCAACGCGAGATCTTTTATTAATGCTGGTAACTCACTCATAACTTATTTCTTTCGACATAGAGGTTTTTCCGACATAGAGACATAGAGATATTTTTCAGACATACTATTCTAATCTCATGCAAACTACTACTATTCTAATCTCATGCAAACTATTATCATCTCAAGCTAAATTGCTATTATCTCAAGCAAAATTGCTGTTCTTTTCTGTTGCTTTAGAACTGTTTGCGATATTGTCGGTATTTACGTCTTATTTCAATGATGTCGGCTCCGAAATTAATCAGCAGACCGTTATCGATGCCGGTGGCGGTGAGGTAATTCACAAGCTGCACTTCGTGGATTGACGCAAGGGCATTAATGGCTTTCAGTTCTACGATTACGCTCCGTTCTGCAATCATGTCGGCTCGGTATTCGCCTATGATATGCCCTTTATATTGCACGCTGAACGGCACTTCCGTCTCAACATTGATGCCCCGGTCGCGCATCTCCACATACATCGCATTCTTGTAAATCTTCTCCTCAAAGCCCGGAGTCAGACTCCTCCTGACGGTCTTGGCGCAATCAATGATAACCTCTATCAGTTGCTCTACATCCATCATCGAATTATTCTCTTTTTATCTACATCCTCCTCCCATCACATTCTTTACAAATTCACCTTCTTCACCATTCTCTTTAAAAAGAATAGTTTTATATAGATGTTTCTAACATAGTAGTCATAGAGACTCTTTGTCTGAAAAAAGTCTCTATGTCTCTATGTCAAACCTCTCTATGTCAGTCGTTGTATCCGGCTGTCAGCTCGCAGATTTTTACGATGACGTTCATGGCTTTCTCCATCACCTGGATGCTCACGAACTCGTAGGGACCGTGGAAGTTAACGCCTCCGGCGAAGATGTTGGGGCAGGGCAGACCCTTGAACGACAACTGGGCACCGTCCGTACCACCGCGTATGGGGTGCACACGTGGCGGAACATCGCTTTCCTGCATGGCTTTCAGCACCAGGTCGATGACGTGCATGTTGGGCTCAATCTTCTCCTTCATGTTGTAGTACTGGTCCTTCACGTCGGCAGAGATCATGTCCTCGCCATATTTCTCCTGCATCTTCTTCACGCATTGGTTGATGAAGTGCTTGCGGTCCTCAAACTTGTCGCGGTCGTGGTCGCGGATGATATAGCTCAGCGTGGCTCCCTCGATATTGCTCTGGATGCCCAGCAGATGGTAGAATCCCTCGTAGCCCTCTGTCTCCTCGGGGGTCTCATTGCCCGGAAGCAGCGAGGCGAACTCCACGGCCAGTCGGTTGGCGTTGACCATCTTGTCCTTGGCGTAGCCCGGGTGGACGCTCACTCCCTTGATGTGAATCTTGGCGCTGGCGGCATTGAAGTTCTCAAACTCCAGCTCGCCGAGGTCACCGCCGTCGATGGTGTAGGCCCACTCGCATCCGAACTTCTCCACGTCGAAGTGGTGGGCGCCCATGCCTATCTCCTCGTCGGGATTGAAGCCCATGCGGATATCGCCGTGCTTCACCTCCTTATGGTCGCGCAACCAGCACATGGCCTGCACAATCTCGGCTATTCCAGCCTTGTCGTCGGCTCCCAGAAGGGTGGTGCCGTCGGTCACGATCAGGTCCTCGCCGACATGGTTCAGCAGCTCGGGGAATTTCTTCGGACTGCTGATGATACCTGGCGAGAGCTCAATGTCAGAGCCGTCGTATTTGCTCACGATGCTGGGCTTCACGTCCTTGCCCGAGCAGTCGGGGCTGGTGTCGTAGTGGCTGATGAAGCCGATGGTGGGAATCTCTTTCTTGGTGTTTGCCGACAGGGTGGCGTAGACGTAGCCTTTCTCGTCCATCTCCACGTCGTCGAAGCCCTCGTCTTCCAGCTCTTTCTTCAGGAACTCGGCAAAGACAAGTTGTTTCGGGGTACTGGGCACACTCTCGCTTTCCTCGCTCGATTGTGTGTCGAACTTCACATAGTTCAGAAATCTTTCGGTAATGTTCATGGTTTTTATTGTTGTTTTTGTATTTGTATGTTGTTTCTCGTCAGAAAAACGCTCTCCGTTCCTTCTATTTCCTCATTTTCAGGAATAGCTTCCGCGTCTGCTCAGCCGTCTGGTTGACGAAGTAGACCATCGTTCCCCGCTTCTCCATCGTGTTGCCCGTGTTGGGGTAGAGCAGGGTGGTGTAGATGGAGTTGACCTCCTTCCGTCCTCCGAACGACATGCGGTTGTCCTCGTTGAGGCTGATGACGCCAATCTGGTTGTCGATGTTCACCCATCCCGACGCGAACTCAAGCGTCTGCTGCCCGTCGGTGGTGGTGCTTCCGCCCTCGTAGTAAAGTGTGCGCTGGGTCTTGGTCAGCGGGTCGGTGCTGATGGCCAGCATGCCGATGGTACTGTCGGCACCTGCGTAGTCCAGCTGCACTTTGTCCTTGCCGCAATCGGTAATGGTGAATGTTATCTCGTCGGCACCCCTGTGGAGCACGCCGCTTGCCTTCCAGGTGTACTTGTCCAGCTCAAACTTGGGCTTGCCCGTCAGGCGGTACCCGAAGGGATGGCCAATCAGGTTGCCGCCGATGCCTTTCTTGTAGGGCACGATAATCTTGTTCTTGTCGGGCAGGTTGGGCACTATCAGGCAATTCACGTTCTTCAGTCCCTCGCTCCACGAGAAGCACACGAAGCGGTCTTCCGACATCGAGCGCACAATGTTCTGGCTCTCGAACAGCTTGGTGGCTGCCTGCCGGCGCTGGAACGCCTTCCATTCGGTGGGCTTCAGGTCGTCCACGGGGAACAGCTGGTGCATCAGGTAGGTCATCATCACGCGATGGGCGGTCACTCCCATGCGCCTCGGTCCGATGTCGGAGTTCAGCATCCAGGCGCCGTCCTTGGTGGTGCTCTGGCGCGCCTCGGTATACTTCAGCGCCATGTTCTCCAGCATCAGGGCGTCCTTGTTGCGCATCACGGTGGCCATCGCCGCATAGGTGGGCAGCTGGTCGTAGAGGAACATGCTCCAGTCGTTGCCGTTGGGCATGGCCAGCTCGCCGTCGCATAGTGCCAGCGGAGCCAGCACCTCGTCCCACACCTCCTGCCAATGCCAGCAGAAGACGCGCTCCACATCGCGCCACGAGAGCGTGCCCAGGCTTGTGTTGCCCGTGGCCTTCTCCGGTGCGGTGTTGCCTAACAGCCGTAGCGCAATCATGCTCTCCACCAGCTCCTGCACCACCACGTTCTGATAGCTCGTGTGGAAATAGTTGTGGTTCTGCAGCGTATAGTCGTCGTAGAGGTTCTGCCCCTCAAACCATTCGCTGGCTTTCCTGCCCGCCATCATGGTTCCGTTGTGGGCGTCAGCCGCCACGGTGTAGCAATTGAAGGCAAAGCGTATCATGGCCTCGCGCCATTGGGCGGCATGCTCGTGCTCCGGCATCAGGGCACAGGCACAAGCCAGCACGTTGGCCTCCCAGCCGTTCTCCTCGGCTTTTGTGTCGCCGGCAAAACCCGTGGGCACCTTCCTCGTCAGCTCGTAGTCGGCCTCTGCCGCCAGCAGCTGCCTCAGCAGAGCGCCCTCGCGCCCCTCGGTCTTGTTCAGGAAATGGGCTGCCAGCGTCACGCTCAAAGCCCACAACGAGCTCTCCCATTGGTAGTGCATGTCCTTCGTGCCCCAGTATTTCTTGTCGGTACAGGCCTTCAGCTGGTTGCTCCGGTGGGTGCTCAGCGCGTAGTTCAGGGCCCGTGTGGCCATACGCTCCAGGTCGTCGTAGCCGATGCCCTCGGGCAGGGCGGTGAGGTTGTCCTGACCATAGCGCCACACGAAGGCGGTCACCATCGCCAGGTCGGCATTGGTGCGCACTCCGTCCTCGTTGCTCTGCCCGCTGTTCCTTGCCATGAAATAGCCGCAGGGCTCTCCCTCCTTGTTCTTGCCGGCGTCCTTGTAGATGGATTTCACGTAGGGCATGAAGCGGCTGAGCATCGCCAGACAGCGGCTCTTCATCTGCTGCTCGCCAAGAAAATCATGGCTGATGACGCCTTCCGTAGGGCTGGTCGCAAGCTGGTCGTCACCGGCCCAAGTCAGGGTCGGCAGCGCAAATAGTAATGAGAAGAGAATCAACGTGGGTTTCATGACCACAAAGATACGACTAAACGGGAAAAAAACAAAACGAAAACCGTTTTTTTTCTGCGTTTTCGCGTGTGGGCGCTCCGAATAGATGCTCCAACGGATGCCAAAGAGGAGGATTCCCTCACTTTTAACTTTCTTTATCGTATTTCAGTAGTACATTTTTGCCCTGAAAACGTCTAATATGTAAACGACAAACAAACAGAAAATGAAAAAGATTCTTTTTACCATCGTGTTGGCACTCGTGTCAATGTGCGGTTTTGCCCAGCAGAATGCGGGCGAGGACCTGAAGAAAGCTCCCGACTTCACCATGAACGACGGCGAGGGAAAGGCTGTCAGCCTCTACGAGTATATCAAGGGAAAGAAGTGCGTGCTCATCGATTTCTGGGCCTCATGGTGCGCTCCGTGCCGTGCTGAGGGCAAGAACGTGAAGGCCATCTTTGCCGACTATAAGGACAAGGGTTTCAGCGTGTTAGGCGTGTCGATGGACACCAAGGAGCCGATGTGGCGCAAGGCCATGACCGAGGAGGCTTATCCGTGGGCTCAGGTGAGCGACCTGCTGGGCTTCAAGTCGCCCGTGTGCGAGTTGTTTGGCTTCAAGGCCATTCCCGCCCTCTATCTCCTTGACGGCGAGGGCAATGTGCTGGCCGTGAACCTTCGTGGCGAGGCTCTTCGCAACAAGATTGCGGAGATTTGCGAATGAATCGTTTTGGTTAATTAGCTATATTAGGGGTTTTAAAAGATTTGATTGGAGGGAGTCCTGCGGTTTTTATGGCCTGCAGGGCTCTTTTTTTGGCTTTCCTAGGCCTTCCTAGGCTTTCCTAGGTTTTCCTAGGCTTTCCTAGGCCTTCCTAGCCCCTCTGAGCCGTTATTTCAGGTGGCGCTTAATCCACTCCATCTGGCCGTGATTGGTGGCCTCAGAAGTCCAATGCTCGTTGATGGGCGTGAGCAGGGCCTCTTTCTCGGCGCTGATCAGGTTGTAGACAATATAGCTGGTGGTGGGCGGGCAGGTGTTGTCGTTGAATCCCCAGGTGATGTAGGTCGGCACCTTGATGCGGCGGGCGAAGTTCACCACGTCGTAGTATTCCAGCGTCTTCACCTTCTCCGGCGTGAGCATGCCGCCCAGCTTGTTCAGGTGGGGGTAGCCGCCGGCGCGGTTGGCCAGATAGCCTGCCATATCGCTCAGGGCAGGATGGTTGGCCACACAGAGCGTCACGCGCGGGTCCAGTCCTGCCGTGATGAGGGCGAGGGCACCCCCCTGACTGCCGCCCTGCACCGCCACATTCTTGCCGTCCCATTCGGGCAGGGAGGTCAGGAAGTCGATGGCGCGCACACAAGCCGCGTAGACGTGCCTCATATAGTAGCTGTCGCGCTGGTCCAGTCCGTTCTCCAGATAGCCGTTCTCGCGGTAGTTGAAGGCGTTGCTGATGTCCTTGAACGTGTCCTCGCTCAGCTCCGGGTGCAGGCCGTGAATCTCTATCTCCAGGCGAATGAAGCCGTTGCGGGCATAATAGGTGTTGCG
>JAEEXN010000127.1 GCA_016291595.1 Prevotella sp. | reverse complement strand
ATAGCAGAAGGTTCTGACAAAGACGAACTTATCGGTTGGATTTGTCCACGTACAAGCCAATTCTCATCGCATCATAGCTATTTCTCATGGCTTTTCGGCAGAAAGAAAGAGTTCAGTGCCGATGCCAGGATAAAGGGCGGACGACGCAATATCATCATGAGCGGCGAATACGACAGTGTGCTCCCTATGGATATATATGGTGAGTATCTCGTGAAAGCAATACTTGCCGAGGATATCGACCGGATGGAGCAGTTAGGTATCTATGAAGTAAGTCCTGAAGACTTTGCAGTGGCTGAGTTCGTCGATTCGTCGAAACTCCCGTTGCAACAGATTATACGTAAAGGACTTGATATAGTCAGAAAAGAAAACGAATGATAGCGCTATGGATAGATTAAGACAATATTTAAATAAGGTGAAGCCCAACTTTGAGAAGGGTGGGCGACTTCATCTTTTGAAGAGCTTTTTCGATGGAATGGAGACATTCCTCTATGTGCCCAACGAAACATCACAGGCAGGGGCTAATGTGCACGATCCTATAGACTCAAAACGTATAATGAGTATTGTCGTTTTGGCTCTTGTGCCGGCAATGTTGTTTGGTATGTACAATGTCGGCTATCAGAATTTTTTGGCAGCAGGGACATTGGCTGATGCAGGGTTCTGGGAGATTTTCTTCTTTGGATTCTTCGCAGTATTGCCAAAGATAATCGTCAGCTATGTTGTAGGACTCGGTATTGAGTTCGCTTGGGCACAGTGGAAAGGTGAGGAGATACAAGAGGGTTACTTAGTGTCCGGTATTCTCATTCCGCTTATCGTGCCAATAGGATGTCCCCTATGGATGCTTGCGCTGGCATGTGCCTTCTCGGTTATCTTTTGTAAGGAGATTTTCGGTGGAACTGGAATGAATATCTTCAACCCGGCTATTGCAGCCCGTATGTTCCTTTTCTTTGCGTATCCTTCAAAGATGACGGGAGACACCGTATGGGTGGCTCAGGATACTATCTTCGGTCTTGGAAACACATTGCCAGACACATTTACCGCTGCCACTCCTCTTGGACAAATAGGGCAGGGTATTGCTCCTGATGCATCGATTTGTGATATGATTTGCGGCTTTATTCCCGGTTCCATCGGCGAAACAAGCGTTATTGCTATCGCCATCGGTGCAATCATTCTGCTATGGACAGGCATAGCTTCATGGCGCACAATGCTTAGCGTGTTCGTAGGTGGTGCCATTATGGCTATCATATTCCAATCAACAGGTCAGTCATCCATGGTATGGTGGCATCATTTCATTCTCGGCGGTTTTGCTTTCGGAGCTGTGTTTATGGCAACAGATCCCGTCACCTCATGCCGAACCGAGTGTGGTAAATACATCTATGGATTCCTGATTGGTGCCATGGCGGTAATTATCCGAGTGATGAACGCCGGTTACCCAGAGGGAATGATGCTTGCTATCTTCTTTGGTAATATGATTGCTCCAACAATCGACCATTTCATCGTAGAGCGTAACATTTCGAAACGTATGAAGAGAGGAGGTAAAAAATGAAACTGAATACTAATTCGAATACGTACATTATTATATATAGTGCGATTCTCGTTATCATCGTAGCATTTCTTCTTGCATTTGTCTATCAGGCTTTAAAGCCTATGCAGGACGCAAATGTTGCCTTGGACATCAAGAAACAGATTCTTTATTCACTCAACCTCCGCGGTTTGGACGGTCAAGAGGCAGAGGCTAAATACAAAGAGGTTGTACTAAATGAAGTGAATGTGGAAGGGAAAGGCTTCAAGTATTTTGGATGCAAGGTTGATGGACAAACCAAATACGTTATTCCTTTAAAAGGCATGGGCCTTTGGGGTGGTATTAGTGGCTTCGTATCTGTCAATGACGATCTTAACACCATCTATGGTGCCTATTTCAACCATGAGTCAGAAACCGCCGGTCTTGGTGCAGAAATTAAAGATTCTCAAACTTGGCAAGAGAAGTTCAAGGGCAAGAAGATCTTCGGTGAGAATGGCGACATGGCCATTGCAATAGTGAAAAAAGTTGCTAATCCGGAATCCGAGGTGGATTGCGTGACTGGTGCCACATTGACTTCCAATGGCGTTTCTGATATGCTCCGTGAAGGACTTAAGTGCGTGAAATTCTTAAAGGAACAAAATCAAGTAGCAGAGGAGGAGTAAACTATGGCACTATTCAGTAAACAAAATAAAGAGGTTTTTACAAATCCGTTAAACGTTGACCATCCTATACTCGGACAGGTACTGGGTATTTGCTCAGCTTTGGCCGTCACCTCGCAGCTAAAGCCTGCCATAGTGATGGGACTTGCTGTTACGGTCATTACCGCTTTTGCGAATGTGATTATCTCAGTCATCCGCAACACCATCCCCAACCGCATCCGCATCGTTGTGCAATTAGTCGTGGTAGCGGCTCTTGTAACCATCGTATCACAGATACTGAAAGCTTTCGCATATGATGTAAGTGTTCAGTTGAGTGTGTATGTAGGTTTGATTATCACTAACTGTATTCTGATGGGACGCCTTGAGGCATTTGCTATGCAAAACAAGCCTTGGCCATCATTCCTTGATGGTGTTGGTAATGGTCTTGGTTATGCCATGATTCTGGTCATTGTAGGCGCTCTTCGCGAGTTCTTTGGCCGTGGATCACTTCTGGGCTTCCAAATTATTCCTGACGCCTGCTACGATTTGGGATACGTGAACAACGGAATGATGACCATGCCTGCAATGGCACTGATTCTCGTTGGATGTGTGATTTGGGTTCATCGTGCATACTTTTATAAGGAGAAATAAGATATGGAACACGCAATAAGTTTATTCTTCCGTTCGATATTTGTCGACAATATGATATTTGCTTTCTTCCTCGGCATGTGTTCATACCTTGCCGTGTCGAAGACAGTGAAAACCTCACTAGGACTTGGACTTGCGGTGACCTTCGTGCTTACCGTAACCGTGCCGGTGAACTATCTGTTGCAAACAAAAGTGTTAGGTCCCGGTTGTCTTGTTGAAGGGGTCGACCTGAGCTATTTGTCTTTCATCCTTTTCATAGCCGTAATTGCCGGTATGGTGCAGTTGGTAGAGATGACGGTTGAGAAATACTCGCCCTCGCTCTATGCGGCCTTAGGAATTTTCCTGCCTCTGATTGCTGTAAACTGTGCTATTATGGGCGCCTCGCTTTTCATGCAACAACGCGTGCTGATGGATCCCTCTAATTCCCAGGCGATTACCTCTATCTGGGATGCCATTGTCTATGGCTTTGGTTCCGGTCTTGGCTGGACACTTGCCATTGTGGCGATGGGAGCCATTCGTGAGAAAATGCAGTATTCGGATGTGCCTAAGCCGCTCCAGGGGCTCGGCATCGTGTTTATTACCGTAGGACTTATGGCTATGGCCATGATGTGCTTCAGCGGACTAAATATTTAATTAAGGTATGGGACAGTTTATAGCATATAGCATTGGAGTATTCCTCATCGTTATACTCCTATTGGTTGTCATTCTGCTTGTGGCAAAAAAGTATCTGAGCCCAAGTGGCAATGTAAACATTGAGATTAACGGCGACCGTACCATTAACGTGCCGCAAGGTAACAACCTGATGTCTACTCTCAACGAGAACGGGATATTCCTTCCAAGCGCATGTGGTGGAAAGGCCTCATGCGGACAATGCAAGGTACAGGTGCTTGAGGGTGGTGGTGAGATTCTTGACTCAGAAAAGCCTCACTTTACGCGCAAGGAGATCAAGAACCACTGGCGCTTAGGTTGCCAGTGCAAGGTAAAAGGAGACTTGAAGATCCATGTCGACGAAAGCATCCTCGGTGTGAAGGAGTATGAGTGCACCGTTATCAGCAACAAGAACGTGGCAACCTTCATCAAAGAGTTCAAGGTTCAGTTGCCGAAGGGTGAGCATATGGACTTCATCCCCGGTTCTTACGCACAGATTAAGATACCTGCATTTACGATGGATTATGACAAGGACATCGATAAGTCACTCATTGGTGATGAGTATCTGCCTTCATGGGAGAAGTTTGGTCTCTTCCCACTTAAGTGCGTGAATCCCGAGCCAACCATTCGTGCATACTCGATGGCCAACTATCCTGCCGAGGGTGATGTGTTCATGCTGACCGTGCGTATAGCCACGCCACCGTTCAAGCCAGACAGAAGCGGCTTCATGGATGTAAATCCTGGTATTGCCTCCAGTTATATTTTCTCGCTGAAGCCAGGCGACAAGGTGATCATGAGCGGTCCGTTCGGTGATTTCCACCCGCACTTCGACTCTAAGAAGGAAATGATTTGGGTTGGCGGTGGTGCCGGTATGGCTCCATTGCGCGCTCAGATTATGCATATGACCAAGACGCTGCACACGACCGATCGCGAGATGCATTACTTCTATGGCGCACGTGCTCTGAACGAGGTGTTCTATCTTGAAGACTTCCTTGGATTGGAAAAGGAATTCTCAAACTTCCACTTCCATCTCGCCCTTGACCGTCCCGATCCTGCAGCCGATGCAGCAGGCGTGAAGTACACTCCAGGATTTGTGCATCAGGTGATGTATAACACTTACCTGAAAGACCATGAGGCTCCCGAGGATGTAGAGTACTACATGTGCGGTCCTGGCCCGATGTCGAATGCTGTTGTCCAGATGCTTGACTCACTCGGTGTTGAATCTGAGAGCATTATGTACGATAACTTTGGCGGATAATCCCGCTTTGTGACAAATAAAAAGACGCTCCACAATTGATGTGCCCCCGAAAAGTTGGACATTTAATAAAACATTAATTATTCAACTCTCTATAGTAGTGAGCTCGGTACTGTACCGGGCTCATTCCTTTTAACCTCAATTTTATTCTTTTATTGTTATACCAATCAATATATTTTCTCAGTGCTCCTTCAAAGTCCTCTATACTTTCAAACTTGTTGGTGTATAAGAGTTCGTTCTTCATCAAACCAAAGAAATTCTCCATCATCGCATTGTCCAGGCAATTGCCTTTACGGGACATGCTTTGTGTGATGTTGTGGTCTTTGAGCATCTTTTGGTACATGCCATGCTGATAATGCCAGCCCTGATCTGAGTGCAGTGTGAGACCATCCAGTTGTGGATACTTCTTAAAAGCCTTCTTGAGCATATGTATTACCATCTGCAAGTTAGGACTGCTGGAAATGGTGTAAGATATAATACCACCATCAAACATATCCAATATGGGCGACAGGTACAGTTTTCTGTCGTTTATGCATACTTGTGTAACATCAGTAGTCCATTTCTGATTGGGTCTGTCTGTGCAAAAATTACGTTCCAGTACATTCGGAGCAATCTTGCCTATTTCCCCCTTGTAGGAGTGATAGTGCCGTTTCTTGGCCTTTGCCTTAAGTCCCATCTGATTCATCAGCTTCTGTACCGTCTTGTGATTAATAACAATATCTTCACTCTGGCGCAGTTCCATACAGATTCGTCTGTACCCATAGCGTCCATGATTCTTGTCATATATCTGCTTTATACGTTCTCTGATTCCGTCATATCCATCACTATCATCCATATGCGACAGATGGTAATAGAATACAGAACGAGCCATCTTCATCCTATGCAACATAAATTGCAAAGGATGCCCTTCACGCCTTAGTTCTTCGATGGCCCTTGCCCAATCTCGCGTAGTCGGGCATTCCTTTCCTCGACTAAGGCTCTCACTTTTTTTAGCAGAGCATTCTCTGTCTTGAGTTCTTGCACTTCCTTACGGAGCCTTTCAAGTTCTGTGAGTGGTTTACTGTTCTTTTTGGGTCTTCCCATACCTGGTGGTCGCCCTCGCCTTTTTGTGCTGTTCAAAGCTGCCAAGCCATCCGTTCTGTATTGCTGTAACCATACAGATATTCGTTGGGAGCAAGCTCCATATTTGAGCGAAGCTGCGTGCAAAGTTAAATGATTTTCTTCAATATCAAGCACGATTTCTTTCTTTAATGCAAAATCTGCCCTTATATTCTTTCTTTTAAATAAACCAGAACGCCCGTCTGATTGATAGCGGTTCCATAGAACATGAAGGCGGTCTTCATTTATGCCATACTTCATGTGAATTGCATGAATGGATGTTCCTTCTTTGATCATTTGCATGTACTTCAGACATTCTGCATAACCATGCTTCTTTCTCTTTTGCATAATAAACCCCGAAAGTTTTTTGTCTAACTTTCGGGGTTCACTTCAAAATAGGCACATCCTCTTTTTCTTGTTTGGCAATCGGCAGTCAGGACGGATCTGACGATCTTGGTCGCTGTTTTTCATTTTCTCATCATTTATAGCACCAGACAGGCCTGAAAGGAGTTGCACATTCCTCTATACAGTGTCAAAAAGAGCATGAATAGGGTCTTTGTATAAATCCCGCAACAAAACGACAGAAAAAGTACTGGACTTACACATTATTTAACTAATTATAATCTTCTAATCTATGACACTCCTTGCATC
>JAEEXN010000126.1 GCA_016291595.1 Prevotella sp. | reverse complement strand
TTGGTAATCGTATCGAGGACGGTCTTAGCAATGCCGAGTCGAAGGCGCGTGAGATGGGCAGCCGTATTGAGAGCGGCATCCAGGATGGTGTCAACAAGATAGAGTCAACTGCTCAGGATATTGGTAATCGTATCGAGGACGGTCTTAGCAATGCCGAGTCGAAGGCGCGTGAGATGGGCAGCCGCATTGAGAGCGGCATCCAGGATGGTGTCAACAAGATAGAGTCGACTGCTCAGGATATCGGTAATCGCATCGAGGATGGTATCAGCAATGCCGAGGCCAAGGCCCGTGAGGTAGGCAGCCGCATTGAGAGCGGCATCCAGGACGGTGTCAATAAGATTGAGTCAACAGCTCAGGAGCTTCAGAGTAAGGTTGCTGATGGTGTCAACCAAGCGCAGGAGAAGGCGCAGCAGATGGCACAGCAGATTGAGTCGCAAGTGAAAGATACTGTCGCTCAATTGGAGAGCGAGGCCAAGGCTGTAGGAGAGAAGATAGAGAACGGTATCAATGACATAAAAGAACAAGCCGGTCAGGCTGTTGAAAAGTTTCAGAATGAGGCTCAGGAGATGGCCGCTCAGGTGGAACAGAAGGTCAAGGATACTGCTGAGAAGATTCAGACAGAGGCAAAGGCCGCTGTTGAGAAAATCGAGAACAAAGCTAAAGAGATTCAGGAAAAAGCCGAAGAACTTGGAGAAAGAGCCAAGGAAGAGTTCCAGAAACTTGAGAACGAGGCCAAGGAGGTTGTCAACAACATTGAGAATAAGGCCAAGGAAGTTGTCAACGAGGTAGAGACGAAAGTCAAGGACACCGTTGAGAAGATTGAGAATGAGGCCAAGGAGATTGGTGAGAAAATCGAGAATAAAGCCAAGGAGATCGCCAATGAGGCTCAAGAGCTGGCTGACAAGGCCATGAATAAAGTCGAAGAGGTGAAGGACAAGGTTGCCGATGCTGCCAACCAAGCTGTTGACAAGGTAGGCAACATGATCGATGATGCCTCCAACAAGATTTCTGAGACGGCTGATGCTGTAGCCAATAAGATCGACTCCGTGGTGAGTGACCTGTCTGCTAAGGCCGACAATCTTGTGAATAATGCCAAGGATGCTGCCAATAAGGTGAAGGATGCTGCCGAGAAAGCTCTTAACACAGCTATGGATGTTGGCAACAAACTTGACAATTTCCTCGGCGACCTAAGCGATATCACAAGCCGGGCACCTTCCATGGATACAGCCTTTAAAGCTGCCTCACCTGTGACCGATGGTCTGTTGGGTGGTAAATCTGATACAGGCAGTGAGAACGACTCCTTCCATGGAAAGATAGAAGTAGGTGGTAAGAAATATGGTATTGTAGAATGCAGATACCGTTTCCATCAGGATTGCGACAGTACAGGAAAGCCATCCACACGTCCTCGTGGAGGATCCATTACGTTTGTGATGCCCTCTTTGAGCGATGATAACGTCTTCTTCTACAAGTGGATGTTCAGTAAGACACAGGTCTATTCCGGTGTACTGAAGTTTGTGGTTTATTCCCAGAAGAACAAGCGCAGCTACAAGACCGTCAACTTTAAGAACGCCTATTGCACCGAGTTGGAGGATTATTTCAACGACCATGACTCACGTCTGATGCATACCCGTGTTACTATTGCCGCAGAGATTATCTCCGTCGGTAGTAATGATGTTGCGGAATTCAATAATGACTGGACTTAGTCGTTGGTGGATAGTGTATCATTATTTGCTCTAAGAATACTTGAGTCGTGCATGATTCATAATGGATAGTATACTATAAAGTGCCTGGCTAGGCGTGTTGTTTGAGAATTGAAATCATTTCATTATGTCGATAACAGTAAAGAATATTGCGTTCAGCATCGCAGGAACACCATCAAAGCAGTTTAACATAGAACTCGACGGTGCCAAGTACAGTCTTGACAAGTTTAAGATGACGCAGAGACTATTGGAACCTTGTAAGCTTGAGTTCAAATTGCGTAAGGCTCCTGATGAGGATATCAACGAAGTTCAATTCACCACATGCGGCTCTATCATCGGCAAGGAGGTAAAACTTAGTTTACAGACTGATTCTGTGGAGCAGGAGATTCAGGGCTTTTCTGAAGGCTCGCAGAATGCCGATATTGAGTTCGAAGGTTTTGTTACATCGGCAAAAGCAACTCGTAAGGAGTCTGAGTATGGCATAGAGGTTGTGGCAGAGACCAGAGATGTCATCATGAAGGATACCCCAGACTTTGACCTTTACAATGAGATGAAATTAGATGTCATTGTGAACTATGTATTGAAGAGTGCAGGTTTAGAGGCAGAGGTGCAGCCCAAGACTGAAGATCCCATTTTCTTTACCGTTCAATATAACGAAACGAAGTATCAGTTCCTGCAGCGCTTGGCTCAGCGACATGGTGAGTGGATGTTCAATAATGGAAAGAAGCTTCACTTTGGCAAATTCGGCGAACAAGATAATATCACTTTAGCTTATCCTAGTAAGGACCTTTCAGAGTATAGTGCCCGGCTGAAACCATATCATGTTAATAATGTTCACATGCAGTATGCTTATAATGAGCTGGTGGCAAGAAACTCTTTTAATATTGATGATATCAAGAAATCAGGGAGTAGACTCAGTGATCTAACCTTTGATGCCTCAAAGAGTAATTATGTCACTAAGACGGCTGGCGATGTGGAGTCACATTCATTTGAGCGTGACGACGATGTGAAGAAAGGTGTGCTGGATAAGAAATTTTTCAATGAGCCTTTCAATGCTTATCAGCATGGTAGGGTGGCCAATATGCTTGTGTATGAAGGAAAGAGTTTCTGCTCGAAAATGAAAATTGGTGCAAAACTCACAATCAAGGATAACTATATTAATAGTGGTTCTTCCGAGGAGAAGAGTGAGGTGCAGCAAGACGAAATTCTGATTACTGAGGTGGTTCATCGTTTTAATGTTGACCAGCAATACAGCAATGCTTTTAAGGGTATTACTGCTGCTATTGACTATCCTCCTTATTTAGATCCTACCATTCATCCTGTTTGTGACCATCCCATCAGAGCTATTGTTAAGGATACCGAAGACCCCAAGCATTGGGGACGCGTCCGGGTCCTTTTCTCTGTCGTTGCCAATAAGCACGGTTCTCATGACGATGATGGTTATTGGACGCCATGGATTCATGTGGTCCAGCCTTACTCAGGAACTGAAAAGACAAAATTCGGTGTACATCTGATTCCAGAAAAAGAAAGTCAGGTTTATGTTGACTTTGATGGCGGAAATTTTGAGCGGCCTTTTGTTACTGGTGCTTATTTCACGAGTGTAGACCATCCTGTTGAAAATGCTTGGTATCCTGGTGATAACAAAGTCAAGGCAATCCGTACGGCTAGCGGCCACACCATAGAAATACATGACACGACGACAGAGAATGATTGGGGTGATAAGGGCTTTATCCGTGTCTACGATAATAAGTTGAATTATTATGAATTGCTTCTCTCTACAGACAGTAAGCTTATCAAGCTGAAATCTGCTGGTAATATAGAACTCTATGCAGATAAAGATATTATTATGAGAGCAGGGCATGACATAAAGTTAAATGCTGGAAACGACTACAATCTCCATGCTAAGAATGATATCTCAGAAGAGTGTGATAATGAATTCTATGCATGCTCAGAAGCTGATATGACATTGAAGACATTGAAGATATTGACAATTGTTTCTGAAGAAGATACTCATTTTACCACGAAGAAAGACCGCCATGATCATATAGACGGAAAGTATCGCATAGAGACAAAGAAAAATTTGGAAGTTAAATCCTTTGAGAACGCAGGTTTTGATGTCGCTAAGAAGTTTGCTGTTAAATCACAAGATATTCAGATGACGGCAAATAATTCTTTTAAGGAGTATTCTATGTCTCATGAAATCAATGCGACCAATTCGATAAATTTTACAGCAACTGCTACCATTGATATTAAGGCACCTTTGATTCGGGAGAGTTAAGTATATGGACAATGATAATTTGGACTTTTCTTCTTTCGACCAGTATCTCAATAAAATAGGCGAGGATAATAGTTCTCAGGTTGGTACTGATCAACCCGAGGTTGAGCGTATGATGGAGAATCCCGATGTTTCTAGTCCAGAACCTTCGGCTCAACCTGTTGAGACACAGTCTGCAGGCGAAACAGAAGAATCAGCGGGTGATCGGTATAAGGTCGTCCCACCAGATGGTATTGACTTTATGTCAGAAGAATCTCCAATGCCACCTGTTTCCAAATTAGAAAAAGACGAGGATAATAGTGCAGAGAAAAAAAAGGCGATTAGTAAATTTGATGTTCTGATGATGGCTGGTAAAATGTCTGAGCTTTCCGATATGGTGAATGCATGGACAGAAAAGCTAATAAATATCAGAGACCATTCAGAAAATCGCCTCCCCAAAGGGATACGAATCTCCATCCACCGTCTGAAAGAGGTGGAAGATATTTTGCGAGCAGTGAAGACCATTCTGGAAACATTTACCACTATGGACTTTACTAAGGCACTGCAAACTATGGAGCAAAACAAACTTCTCTCTTTTTGTAAGTTGGCTTCAAAAAATCTCAAGGATGAAGACGACAAGATGATAAGCAAGCTTAATGATCTGAAAGAAGCCATAAACTCAGCTGCCTCGGATGTCCGAACGAGAGCTCGGGAGATGAAAAAAATGGTATTGAGTTTTCACTCCGATGTAGAGAAGTTAGGGCAGTCTTTTGTTAATACACTGTTTGACTATCCTGATGAGAATGAGGAGTTGGCTGTTTTTAGTGTTATAGCAGATAAGGGAATAGATGCTACTCATATCGACCGTGCCTTTATGGCTTTAGGTGAGCGGGCGGTTCACGTAGCCGATGCTCCTGCTATGATTAAAGCCATGAAAGAAAAAGATAATAAAACAATGACAGTAATTCTTGAAAGAATGATGGAAGATTGGGTAGTTTGAGTATTAATCTTTGAAATTGAAACTTAGAATATATGGCTGATACATATGTAGTAACTGGTGCTATGATGATGTGCACGTTTGGTATGGCACCCTCGTCATTGGTCATTCTCCCTTCACGAACAGACATGATGAGCAATGTGCCTAGGGGCAACATTATGGATTTCTCCCCTATGGTGAACATTATGCCTTTTGGTATGTGCACGACACTCTCGAACCCTACTGTTGCAGCTGCTACTTCTGCAGCGATGGGAGTGCTGACCCCGATGCCTTGCATTCCGGCAATAACGACTCCATGGATGCCAGGCAAACCCACCATGCTGATACAGGGACAGCCTGCGCTCACTCGAATGTGCCGCAATATGTGCATGTGGGGAGGACAGATATCCTTTACTACAGACGGTCAGATGCCAGGTGTTCCGCCCGTGATAGTTCCTCCAGTTACCGTTATGATGCCGGAACCTCTTTCCGATATTGAGAAGAGATTACTTCCACCCGATGAAGGGTATGCGTACGAGCAAGAATGGAGAAATGCTCAACACGCGGGCGACGGTGACCGCGCAACTGCCGAAACATTAAACGACATGGCTACACGCTACGAGCAGGCTGGTGACTACATAAAGGCTTTCAAAGCCCGTGAGACAGCAAAACAGTTTAATGATCGTGCAGACAAGAAACAGGCAGCAGCCATGGAGGCTGTGAACAATAAGTATAGTATTGCCGGTGTCCATACCGAGAAGGTGGTGGAGAAACCTATGACAACAGAGGAGTTGCAAAGCATTCATGATGAGGCTTCGAAAGAACAAGCTCAGTATGAGCAGGAGATTGGTCAGCTCGACAAACAATTAGCCAAAGATCAGGAAGCACTAACCAAGGAAGGCAATAAACTGGCAGCGGTTAGCCGTGATTTCACAAACGCTAGCCAAGAACTCAAGGCTGCCAATCAGGAGAAAACTGATGCTGCCGAAAAGCGTAAGGCAGCGGAGAAGCAAGCTAGGGACGCAGAGTGGATGGAGGAGAGTGCAAAACGAAGAGGTGACAAAGAAGCAGCCAAGTACTTCCATGATCAGAAAAAGGAAGCAGAGAAAACAGCCAAACAAGCTGCTAAAGAGGAGAAAACAGCCAATGATAAAGTTGCAAAAGCAGAGAAAAAGGTTGCAGCAACCTCAAAAGTACAGAATCAAGTATATAGTGATTTCCGCGACCATGTTGATCAGCATAAAGAGTTGGAGAATCAAATGAAAACAGCTGTGGAAAACAAAAACGCCGCAGAACAGAAAGCCTATGCTGCCCAGCAAGTGATGGATGCTCAGAGTACACTTGACCAGCACCAAGAAGCTATTAAGTATCATCAGGATACAAAACAGGCCACCCATGATAAGCGTGAGGAGATGGCAGCTCTGGAGAAAGAAGAGAAGTTTAACAGGGATGAGTCAGACGCATGGTTCAATGCTGCTGTATGGAATATGAATCACGGAAAGCCAGAGGTTTTTGATGCGACTTATGATAAGTCTACCGAATATAGGGACAAGGCAAATGAGGT
>JAEEXN010000125.1 GCA_016291595.1 Prevotella sp. | reverse complement strand
AAACTTCATCAGATTCTTTTCTGTTTCCTGCCATGAGGCTGTATGATTAAAAGCACCGTTTAGCATTTTTTTTAGTCTCTCACTCCAGTGATAGCTTTCTCTCACTACAGTGATAGGATCCTCTCACTACAGTGATAGACTCTGAGAAAGCATTAATTGTACCCTGGGAGATGCTCTTTTGTACCATGAAAAGGCATTAATTGCACCATGAAAAGGTATCAATTGCACCTTTAGAAGGCGTCAATTGCACCTTTAGAAAGGATCTTTCCGCCCCTGACAGATGCCTGTTTGGTATGTGTCGCAACCCTGTAACTTCGCCGGGAGCGTAAAAAAACGGGTGTTGTCTATCGTTGAATCGATTTTTTTCTCTATCTTTGCAGTTTGAAACAATAAGAACAACAATATGCAAGAGACAAGACAAAACCGTATAGCCCGGCTGTTGCAGAAAGAGCTGAGCACCATATTCCAAAGCCAGACCCGCATGATGCACGGTGTGATGGTGAGCGTAACGCGTGTGCGTATCTCGCCCGACCTGAGCATCTGCACGGCTTATCTGAGCATCTTCCCCAGCGAGAAGGCAGAGGAGATGATTGCCAATATCAACGCTAACAATAAGACTATCCGTTACGAGCTGGGCACTCGCGTGCGCAATCAGTTGCGCATCATTCCTGAACTGCGCTTCTTCGTGGACGATAGTCTTGATTACATCGAACATATCGATGAGCTTTTGAAAAAATAATCAGATTGTTGATACTATCAGCCTCAGTCCTCTCAGAATGACATCCTTTCCGTTTTACATCGCCCGACGGTACCTCTTCGCCAAGAAGAGCACCAACGCCATCAATGTGATATCCGCCATATCGTGCATCGGTGTGGCGGTGGCAACCATGGCACTGGTGGTCACGCTGAGTGTGTTTAATGGCTTCCACGATATGGTGGCGACGTTCTTCACCTCGTTCGACCCACAATTGAAGGTGGTGCCGGCGGAGGGGAAGACGGCTCCTTCGGACGATCCGCTGCTCACCGAGGTGCGGAAACTGCCCGAGCTGGACGTGATTACCGAGAGCATGGAGGACTATGCGCTGGCCATCTACGGTGACAAACAGGCCATGGTGACGGTGAAGGGAGTGGAGGATAACTTTGCCGAGCAGACTCATATCACCGACATTCTCTATGGCGACGGCAAGTTCTGCCTCGAAGCCGCGAACCTTCAATACGGAACGATAGGCATCCGGCTGGCTGAGACTTTGGGCACTGGCGCCCGATGGGACGGCTACTTGAAGATTTACGCGCCGCGTCGTGAGGGCCAGCTCGACATGGGTAACCCCACAGAAGGTTTCGTTGAGGACTCACTCATTTCGCCGGGCGTGGTGTTTGCCGTCCAGCAGGGAAAATACGACAAAGGCTATATCATCACACCAATCACCTTTGCCCGTAACCTGTTCGGGCAGGATGGTCGTCTGACCTCGCTCGAGCTGCGCGTCAAGGCTGGCAGTAACCTCGATGCGGTGAAGCGGAAAGTGAAGAAGATTGTGGGCGACAAGTATCTAGTGCTGGACCGTTTTGAGCAGCAGGAGGATACGTTCAAGATCATGAAGATTGAGAAATTCATTGCCTACATCTTCCTAACGTTCATCCTGATGGTCGCCTGCTTCAATATTATCGGCTCGCTTTCGATGCTCATTATCGACAAAAAAGACGATGTGGTGACACTGCGCAATCTGGGAGCATCGAACAAGCAAATCACACAAGTGTTCCTTTTCGAGGGCCGCATGATATCGGCCATCGGTGCTTTGCTGGGCATTGGTATCGGTTTGCTGCTCTGTTGGTTACAGCAAACCTACGGACTGGTGGCCCTGGGCGAGTCGAGTGGTCAGTTTGTCGTGAACGCCTATCCCGTGAGCGTTCATCCCTGGGACATAGTCATCATCTTTGTAACCGTGATTGCGGTGGGCTGGCTGGCCGTATGGTATCCTGTGCGCTACTTCGCCCAGCGCCTGATTGGCGAACGGAAAGGGTAAAAGAATACTGCCTATAAGACCTATAGAACCAATTGGTTTATATGCCTTATAGGCAATTCAAGGCTCGCTGGCCGATTATTGTTTCTCACTATAAAGCACTTGCACCATGGTTTGGCCGACAGCCTGAAGGGTAGTGCGGTCGAGATGATCCATATCGTCGAGCACGGTATGCCATGTAGGACCGAATGAGCTCTGTTGGCACTCGGGGTAATAGGCAATGACATCGATGGTAGGAATACGTGCTTTCTCGTTCACAGGCACATGGTCGTCGGTGACACCACCGCCATCACGTCTGAGGAAGAAACTCTCGAAACCAACCACCTTGGCAGCCCGCCATACCTTGCGGACAATATGAGGAGCATAGTATTTCGACATCCCCTCTTCATAGAAACGCGCGCCCTGACCGCCAACCATGTCGAGCAGGATGCCAAACCGCGCCTCATATCCGTCGCGATGCAGGTTTGATGCCCAATACTGTGCGCCCAAAGCCCATGAGTTTCCGTTGTCGGCAGCATCGCTCCATTGCGGTGTACCCCAGTCTTCGGCATCGAAACAGATGAAGTCGATGCCTAACTCAGGTGCCGGATGCTGTTCGTCGGGTGTTGAAAGCAGCCGGGCAATCTCGAGCATGACCGCTACTCCGCTGGCACCATCGTTGGCACCCATGACCGGCTTATGCCAATTGGCCTCGTCGGGGTCATTGTCTGCCCACGGACGGCTGTCCCAATGGGCGCAGAGCAGGATGCGGGTGGTCTGTTCGGGCTTGTAGCTGGCAATGATGTTGGTGGCATGAAGCGTCGTTCCGTCGTAGCCTGTCAGGTCGGCTTTCTGGTTGATCACCTCCAAACCATATTGTCTGAACTTATCGGCAATCCATTTTCCGCAACGCTCGTGAGCCTCACTGTTCATCGTGCGCGGACCGAAATCGCACTGTGCCTGGCAGAAAGCCATGGCGCTGTCTGCATTGAAAGCGGGTCCGACGGGTATCATCTTGGCCGTTACCTCATCGGTGTCGGGGTCAGTATACTCCGGTGTGTTATTGCTGAAATGGGTATAGGCCAGAAAAGCCCCTGCAAGAATTGCTATCAACATGAGGGATAGGATGATGGTCTTGTGCTTCATTTGTTTTGAGGAAAGTTTTGTACTTGCGACATCACGCGCAGCCAGTTGCCGCCCCATATCTTCTCAATGTCGCGCTCACTGTATTTGCGTCGCAGCAGTTCGAGCGTGAAATTAATCATCTCGCTGCTGTCGGCCAGTCCGATAATGCCGCCATCACCGTCGAAGTCGGTACCCAGTCCTACATGGTCGATGCCCATGATGTCGATGGCATGCTCCAAATGGTCCATCGCGTCGAGAATGTTCACGGGCGTTACGGGCTGGTTATCGGATTTTGCAGATGTGTTACGCAGGAATCCGGGATAAAGAGTGATATGCATGACGCCACCTCGACGGGCCAGTGCGCGCATCTGGTCGTCGGTGAGATTGCGCGGATGGTCGCACAGGGCGCGGCAGTTGCTATGGCTGCACACAATCGGTGTGGCACTGATCTCGAGTGCGTCGTAGAAACTTTTCTCACCGGCATGGCTCAGGTCGACCATGATTCCGTTGAGGTTCATCTGCTCGATGACGCGCTCTCCAAACTGGCTGACGCCGTTGTGAGTGTTACAGCCGCGGGCACTGTCGCAGATGTCGTTGTCGCCATTGTGGCAAAGAGTGATATAGACAATGCCCCGCTGCGCAAAATGCTTCACGTTTTGCAGGTCATGGTTCAGGGCCAATCCGTTCTCGATGCCCAGCATAATGCTCTTACGTCCTTTGCGCTTGTCTTGATAGAGGTCAGCGGGAGTGCGGGCAATGCTGAGATAACGGCTGTTGCGCCGCACAATGTCCTCAATCTTATTGAAAATGAGATCGGCGTATAGCAGTGGGGTTATTTTTAGTTGGGAAATGTCAGTTCTCAGTTCTTCGTCATCGTCTTGCACCAGTATGTGTTCGTTGACGACCACCTTTGATGAGAAAGTCTCGCCAATCTTGGGTTGGGGAAGATAGGCAACCATGGTGACCGCGTCTTGTCTTCCTTCTGTCATTTTGTGCAAGTCGACCAGGATGCGTGGGTCGCGATGGTCGAAATGAACGCCTTGCGCAAAGAACATAGGTGTGTCGCAATGCGTGTCGAGTGTCAGAATGCGCTTGTGCAGTCGTTTGGCAACATGGAAATTGTTGGCTTGTTCTACCAGCCATTGGAACAAGGGCAGTCCGCTCTCCAGCCACTCAGGATGCCACTGTACGCCCATGATAGGCTTATGCTCAGTACTTTCCATGCCCTCGATGACACCGTCGGCGGCTCTTGCGGTAACGCGGAAACGCTTTCCAGTGTCGCAGACAGCCTGATGGTGGAAAGAGTTAACGAAGATTTTCCGTGTATTCCCATATATATTATATAATGTGGAATCTTCCTCGATGGTCACACTATGGGTGAGTTCCTGTCGGTCGGCGTCCTGTGAGTGCTTGATGGCCGGCACATCACGGTTCAGTTCCTGCAGGGAGACGTCCTGGGCAACCTTGCCGCCAAGGGTCATGGCCAGTGTCTGCATACCACGGCAGATGCCCAGAATAGGTATCTGGCGGTTGTATGCCAGCTGTGTGATGAGCAACTCGGGCAAATCGCGCGTTGCATTGATGCCATGCAGTTTCGGCGACGGCTCCTCACCAGCCCACATGGGGTTGAAATCGGCTCCTCCGCTGAGCAGCAGCCCGTCCAAATGGTCCAGCGTGTTGATAATGGTCCGCTTGTCGTTGACCGGCGGTATGATGACAGGTGTGCCTCCAGCATTGACAACGCTTTGGTAATAACGGTCGCGCAAAGCCGCGTCACCCTCCACGAAATTGGCTGTAATGCCGATAATGGGCTGGTGTTCGGCCTCGGGGTAAGTCTCGTAAAAATCTGCTAAGTGTGATGGCAAACTAAACATTGCTTCCTTCAACTTTCAATTCTTTGTCGATACTACTTGGTATGACTTTATCTATTTCTTGTTCTCCAACACCTCGACGGGAATCTCGCGTTTGATACTCTGCTCCAGCGAGATGAGCGTCTCTGTGGCCACGACGCCCGGGATGCTCTGCAACTGGTTGTTCAGCAGGTCCATCAACTGCTCGTTGTCCTTGGCATAAAGCTTCACCAGCATAGTGTACGGACCGGTGGTGAAGTGGCATTCCACAATCTCGGGAATGTGCATCAGGCGCTCAACGACAGCCTTATACATGCTACCGCGCTCGAGGGTGATACCCACATAGGTGCAGGTGCGGTATCCGAGACTCTTCGGATTCACGTCGAAACCACTGCCGGTGATGACACCGCCCTCGGTAAGATGTTGAACACGCTGGTGGATTGCCGCGCGCGACACATTACACTCGGCAGCCACATCCTTAAATGGAATACGTGCATTCTTGCTCAGAATGCCTAAAATCTTCCTGTCTAAATTATCGATTTTGTCCATTGTTTTTCAATTAGGTTTACATTTTGTTAGCAAAAATAGGTAAATTAATTGAAACAAGCAACAAAATGAAACTAAAAAAACAAAAAATCGGTGCAAATCGCACCGATTTGTTTAATTGTTAGAATCTTCGATACCGATTAGCTCGATTGTGAAGATGAGTGCACTGTATGGTTTGATCTTTCCCATGTCGCGCTCACCGTATGCCAACTGGTAGGGAACGAATAGCTGCCACTTGCTGCCGACAGGCATTTTCAGAAGGGCCTCGGTCCATCCCTTGATGACTTCCGACGGGCGGAATTTGTTGGTTTGCTCCTTGCGCTCATAGCTACTGTCGAACACTGTTCCGTCAACCAGTCGTCCTTCGTATTTGACCACCACCTTATTGTTGATGGTTGGAATGGCGCCGGTTCCCTTCACCAACTCCTTGTATTGCAGTCCGCTGGGCAGAGTCACCACACCTTTCTGCTTGGCATTGTTGGCAAGGAACTGCTCGCCTGCACGGCGGTTGGCACCATAAAGCCGTTCGGTTTTAGCTTCCTGATTGGCCTTCATACGGTCCTGGAAGTACTCGCTGGCTGCGCTCTGACTGAACGTACCATATTTTTTGCTCACGGCATCGGTAAATCCATGCAGGAAAAGGCTGGTGTTGATGCTGTCGGGAGCGCCCTCAAGTTTTCCTTTCACGTCGGGAATCATGCGCTGGCCGACCATCTGTGCAATCTGCATGCCAGCCATATAAGCCTTGAATTTGTTGTCGGAGCCCTTTTTCACTGCCTCCTCGAAACCACGCATGAAGTCGTCCATGTGGGTAGAGTCCACACCAAAAGTCTGTTTCAGATAAGGAAGCAGACCGTCGGTCATGGTCATGCCGGCGGCATAGCTGAGCGAGTCGGATGTGGTCCGCAGTGTCTGGGCATACAACGAAGCGGTGGCCATGAAGACCACCGCCGCTAATATGATTCTTTTCATCGTCGATTACTCTACGCCGAGCAGCTCAATCTTGAAAATAAGTGTCGAGAACGGGTCGA
>JAEEXN010000124.1 GCA_016291595.1 Prevotella sp. | reverse complement strand
CCTCGCTGGCTTTTCCTGAGCCTTGCACCTCGCTGATGCGGAGGGGAACCATGTAACCTTCTTCTGTCAGTTTGGGCAGGGCAGACTCGGGCACGCTGACCTGAATAGAGTCGGAAGAGGCGTACTCGTTGGGCTGGATGTGTGCCACGGCATTTGTCAGAGATACCACACCGTCGGGAACGACAGCATAGCTGGTGCCGTTGGCAGCATTAAACTGCTCAACGAGCGAGTTGTCCACGGCCACCGACACCGTAATTGAGCCATCGGCCGGGCGCAGGATTTTGGCGGGGAACTTGGCGTCGAAAGCACCGATATGGCTGACGGGCGTATGGATGACTTTATAACTGCGGGTATTGTCGCCACCGAGATTGAAATACACCAGATTGTCGGGATTACCCGTCACATCGTAGTGTTCGTCGCTACTGCACGACCCGAGGGTCAGTGCCGCTGCGGCCACGAAGCTATAAGCGAAATATTTAAACATACTTTTTTTCATACGTGATATCCTCCTTATTGATTATTGAGCGCACTTGTTGATGTCGTCTTTTACCCACTCAATATGGTTGGCAGCGTCGGGAGTGGGCAGCATGTCACCCTCGTAGATGGCGCGGCTGGTCTTGCTCCAATCCATGTCGAAGCCGTTGCCGGTAGCATCCTTGAAGATGTGGCCTTCGCCCTCGTTGAACTTCCAGTAAGCCTTCAGACCGTCAGAGTTGGCTGCCACACCGCAAAGGCCGCCCAGTATCTCGCTGGCCGAGAGGGCACGGTCCCAGACACGGAACTCGCAGAAGCGGTGGCTGAAGAACTGACGTGTGTTGTAGCCGCCCCACGACATACCCATCTCGAAACGCTGGAAGTTGATGCCATCGGGATTCTTGCCAGTCATCGAGTTGTCGAGCACGCCATTGACGTAGAACAGCAGGTTGGAGCCGTCCCAGACGATAGAGAGCAAATACCAATTGTTGTTGGCAAACTCGGTGTTCGACATGAGGGTTCCGCACGGTGTCATCACCTGCAGTTTGTTAGAGGTGTTGGCCTCGTTGAAGCGAAGCAGCAGAGCCTTCGACTCGTCAGCCTGCTCGAGAGCACAGTAACGCTGCGGACCGCTGTTAGCCAGACCCGTAGGATAAATCTTCATCTCATAGGTGAAGGTCGAGAGAGGAATGGCCTTGTCGAAAATAAAGTTTGACGAAGCGCTGGAGTTCGCATTGACAGCAGCAAAGCTGATGACTCGCGAGATGCGCAGGAAGATGGTGCGTGAGCCTTTCATCACATCGGTCAGTCCGCCATTCACGTTCTGGATGGTGACAGGAACCATGTACGTACAACCTTCTTCAAATGCCTCGGTGCTAACCACCCTCACGACGGCAGCCGACGAGATGGCACTACCCTCCTTGATGACTACCTGCGGGTCGGTGAGTTCGACGGCACCCTCAGGAATGGGATAGAAGTTGGTTTTGTTGACTGCATTATACTCAGCCACCTTGTCGCGGTCGATGGCCATGACCATGTTCACATCGGCGGGCACCTTCTCTGTGGCCTGTACGGTCACGGCATAGCTGGCCGGCGTATCCTCGACCACGAACTTCACCACCGGATTGTTTTCAGTGCCCGAAATGTAGAGAGCCGAGTGGTCGTAGTCGAAACCGCCATCACTGCGGCAGCCAGTGAGCAGCAAGGCAAGTGCTGCCATTGCCACTGCTGATGCCTTTGATAATATTGTCTTATTCATTGTCTTGCTTTTTTTGTTGTTTTTACTTATGAACAGCAGGGTTCATGATCTGGATAGCCTTACGGAACTCACCATAGGGGATGCCAGAAGGATCCTTGTAGTTGAAATCAACATAGTATGCACCACAGCCGCCCTTATGGCCTGTAGCGGGCTCCCAGCGGGCATAGTCGCAAATCTGGGCGCCGCGCGGACCGGCATCACCGGCCTCGCCGCCAAAACTGTCGCAATAGATGGTCTTCTCCTGGGGACGTCCGCCCGTACCTGTCTGGAAACCAATCTGCCAGGTGTAAGCCTGACGCACGAAGTAGTCGCAATAGTCGTCGCAACCATCAGGAGCACCGCCAAACCAGTCGATGATGAACAGTTTTTCGGGCCACGGGCCTTCGGGACCGAAGAACTTGTTGCACTCGTCGGCCACAATGCGCATGCTATTGTTGTCCCAGCCCTCGTAGTCGAAGTCGACACCGTCGAGGCCGCACTTCATGACCGTGTCGCAGGCCCAGCGGGCGTAGGACCGGAGGGTGTACTCTTTTTCAGGATCGGTCTTGATGACCACGGTGTCGCCCTTGGCATCGGTCACATACTTGAACGACTGGGTGGCCTCATCCCACACGCGATCGTAGAAAGTATGGTTGAAGTGAGAGGCGTCGCCATGGAAGACGAAGCGTGTGCCTTTCTCCTTCTGGCAATAGACCATGTCCTGATAGGCTACGGGATGGGTAGCGGGTGTGGGAATGCCCATCCAGAGATTGACGATGTCGAGGCTGTCGGGCAATCCCAAGATGCGCTCACCCCACGAAGCGGGGTCTTTATAGCCACCCTGTCCCTCCAGAGGAGCCCATGCAGCATAGTAAACATAAGTAACCTCGTGGGGTGACTGTTTCCATGCCCGCAGATTCTCAAAATATTGCGAATCGTATTTGTACAAGTCCTGTATCACCTCAGCCTCTGTATCGGTGTCGCAGCTGTTGAAGCCCACGAAAGCCGCCATGGCCAGGAGTGCAGCACTGAATATATTCTTGTATTTCATACTCTTTAAATGTATCTGTAAAAAGTTATACCTTATTAAATTAATGAGCCTTCTTGTCCCACCACAGTTTTGTTCCGCAGTTGTCGGCACCGCCCAACAGAGCGGCAGCAGCTGTTACGGCTTCACGATTGGTGTTGTACTCGGTAAGAGGATAAGGCAAACGGCGAATCTGCAGGTCGCTGCTCACGGCACCGTCGCTGTAGTTGTACTTCACAGGGAACATCTTGGGATAACCTGTGCGGCGGTATTCAGCCCAAGCCTCGCAAGAGTTGCCCCAGCTGGCAATCCACTTCTGCACGATGATACGCTCGAGGTTGATCTCGAAGTCGTCCTGATCGTTCCATGCAATGGTAATCTGACTGGGAGCAGGAGCATTGTCGCTGCCGGCATTGTCGACAAAGGCAGCAGGCGTAGCAGTACTGTTGGCCATATACTCATCAGCACCCGACACACCACATTCGGTCATCGACAGTTTGATACCTGCCTCGTAGAACTCCTTGGCTGTTCCACCCATGCTCCATCCGCGCAGAGCGGCCTCTGCACGCAGGAAGTAAGCCTCGGCAGCTGCCATGTAGAGCACCGGGCTGTTCTGCTTCAAATTCACCTGCGAGATGTTGTCGCCAATATAAGCGTCCTGGTTGGCACCGTCGGCGAAGATTCCCTGGCGCACGCCATGGTAGCCACCGTCGCCAGCTGCCTTGAAGAAGACAGAGATGCGCGGGTCGCTATAACCATTCAGATAAGAGTCCATCGGCGCACTCATGCGGTTCTCATTCCATTCGTAAGCCTGTTGCCAAATAGGATTGGTAGCGGGAGCGCCGCTCAGACCGCGATACTCGCAACGGCCATCGGGCTCCTCAATAAAGCCTACAGGATTCTTGGCAGACTTCTCTGCCTCAGCCTGTGCCAGTGAGGCATCGGCGTAAACCACGCGGATTGCCAGGCGCAGACGCAGGGTGTTGGCCATCTTGATCCACTTGTTCACGTCGCCACCATAGATGGGGTCGTAGTCGCTGAGCAGTTTTCCACCGCCCTGTGCCAACGGAGTGAGCACGTCGATAGCATTGTCGAGCTCCTCGAAGAACTTGGCATACACCTTGTCCTGGGCATCGTAAGCCTGACCGACGGCTCCCAGTTTGTAATTCACATAGGGTATAGGACCATAATGGTCGGTCACACGGTGCATGGCAAACACCTTCACGATGTCGCCCAGTGCGGCAGCCTCTTTCTGTCCGAGTTTCTCAGCGTTGGTCTGCATCTGAGCCCAAGCAGGCATAATCTGCACCATGCCCATCTTGAACATAGCATTGCCCCACTCGTCACCCTTACCGAAGTTGTAAGTTCCATTGTAACGGCCGCGAGCCCATCCGGCAGTGTGTCCGATATATCCTGAGTAGGAATCGGCACTAATACCAATCTGATGCTGGTAAGAACCCGTAGAGGCAAACTCATCATCCTGGTCACCACCAATCATCATGACTGTGGTGCGGTTAATCATCTGCTGGAAGAACGAGCCGACAGCCTTACCGTCACGCTCCATGTCCTTGTCGGTAGCCGCATGCTTGTCGGTATTCAGACTCTCAAAGTCATCCGTACAGGCAGTGGTGAAACCGAGTGCCAGCAAGCCAAACATTGTATATTTCAGAATATTACTTTTCATCTTATTTTCTCCTTTCATACATTAGAATCTGAGTTTAACTGAGAATCCCATCGTGCGGAGGCTGGGCTGCATGAAGTAGTCAAGACCCTGACCGTAAGTACCCGTATTGGCAGTCACCTCAGGATCGAACGGAGCCTTGCAATAAATCATCCACAGGTTGTGAGCTACGAACGACACGTTCATGCCTTTCAGCACCTTCTGCCATTTCAGTACAGGCACATCGTAACCAAATGAGAGCTCGGAGAGACGCAGGTTGGTGGCACTGTAGACATACTGTGAGCCGATGATATGGCTGCTGCTGGCAACAGTCTGGTAATAATCGGAAGCAGAGAACGGCTGACCATTCAGAATCACGCCGCCTGCATCGCGGGCATCGGCAGAAGCCTTAGAGGCACCAAAGGCATCCATGATGGCCTGTGTCTGAGAAACCACGATACCGCCATTGCGATAAGCAAACTGGAAGCCGAGGCTGAATCCGTTCCATGAGAAGTCGTTACCCCAAGACAGATTGTAACGCGGAGCGGCCTGACCGGCCTTCACATAGTTGCCGGCATCAGTACGCAGTGTGTGCGACTGCGGATCAACATAGTATTCGCCATGCTCACCGACAGCCAGTGTGTTCACATAGATATCAGAGAGCGTTCCACCCTCAACGAGCTTGGTCTTATAACCGCTCAAGCCGCCCTTGTCTAGCTCGGTCAGCGAGTAGACCTCACCGTCAATCGGGTTCTTCCAATAAGGCAGCAATTCCTTGATCTTGTTCTTATTGAGTGTCCATGTCAGATAGGTCTCCCACTTCACCGGTCCGAGAGGCTGGTTGAAACGGGCTGTCAGCTCAATACCCTTGTTGTCGACGCGACCACCGTTCACCCATGTGCTGGTGAAACCAGACGATGCGGGCAGATTCACGTTGAAGAACTGGTTGTAGGTCTGGGAGCTATACAGCGTGGCATTCACCTTCAAGCGGTTCTGGAACAATACGAGGTCGATACCAGCCTCCCACGACTTGGTTCGCTCGGCCTTCAGGTCGAGGTTTGGCATGGCCGATGTGGTGGTAACACCTGCCGGCGAAAGTGTGTAGGTAGGAATGGTCAGACCGTGACGCCATGGGTCGTTACCCACCTCAGCGTACGAGAGACGCAGTTTCAGATAGTTCAGATAGTCGCTCTTGATGGTAGGAATCATCTCGGTGATAATGCCTGAGATACCTGCCGACCAATAGAAATACGACTCCTGTGCGTTAGCCAGTTTTGACGACCAGTCGTTACGGGCGGTCACATCCAGATAAGCCATGCTCTTATAACCGAGCTGGGCACTGGCGTAGAGAGCCATCTTCTTGAATGGAGCCGAGCCCTGGTCGTATTTTGTCTCACCTCCGGCAACCACGTTGCGCAGCGAATAGATGTTAGCCACCTGTGCCAGATGTCCGTTGAAGCTGGCCCATTTCTCCTCGCGCTTGTCGTAGTTAGTACCCAGCACGGCGGTCAGGCTCCACATCTCGTCGTTCCAATATTTATTAATGGTGGCGAAAGCCTCTGCAAAATACTGGCGGTACTGACGATGCTCGTAGCCATAATGTCCGAACTTCGAGGCAAACTGCAGGTCGGTGCCGGCAGCATACTTCGACTCGTTCTTCACGTCGTTGTTGTCGTACTTCACGCGTCCGGTCAGCGACAGCCAGTCGGTCAGATCCCACTTCAGCGATGCCGACAGGGTGTTGCGCACTTTATGGTTGGTGAAGTTGTTACGCTCTGTAATCCAATAGGGGTTCTGCATCGACATGGCCTGACGACCGTAAGGCCAGTATTGCACGCCGAAGTTACGGTCAGCATCGTAACGCTCGAAATACTGAACTGCATTCCAGTCAGCGCCAGCGGGGAACAAGTAAAGCGGAACCAGCGGGTTGAAATACTGTCCCTGCGTAATCATATTGTTCTCCTTGATGCTCGACATCATGTAGCTCAGGTCGAGGGTCACCTTATCACTAAACAGCTTCGACGTGTTACGAACAGAAAGGTTGTAACGGTCGAAGTCGTTGTTATGGATAATACCGCCGGCATTCGTGGAACCCAATGACAAATAGGTCTGATTCTTGTCTGTGCCTGTCGAGATAGCCAGCGAGTTGGTGA
>JAEEXN010000033.1 GCA_016291595.1 Prevotella sp. | reverse complement strand
GCAAACAACGCACAGAAGCCGGCTGTCAAAGCAAACGAGAGGAAAATCGGCTTGCTCAGCTTTTTCAAATCGTTCTGCTCTATCACCTGCTTCAGAGCCAGCATCGCCAGCAACGGAATGGTAAACTCGGCAATGACCAGAATGCTTGCCACTGTCCGGAACTTGGCATACATGGGAATGTAATCGAGGAAGAAATCGGTAAAGCCCATGAAGTTCCTTCCCCACGAAAGCAGGATGGAAAGAACGGTCGCTGCCAGTAAGGCCCACTTCATAGGACCTTTGACGATGAACAGTCCGAGAATGAACAGCATGAGTACAAAGGCGCCCACATAGACAGGGCCGCTTGTTCCCGGCTGCTCTCCCCAATACTGGGTCAGTTGCTGATATATCTGAATGTAATTGTTGTCGGCATGATCCATAGCTGTCTTGTTCATCACCAACGGGAACGAGGCTCCTCCTTTGGTATTAGGAATGAGCAGCGTCCATGTCTCACCGATGCCGTAACTCCATTGGGTGATATAGTCGCGGTCCAGTCCGCTGCTGGTCTGGTTGGCGGCATTTTTCTTCACCAGTTCACTCTTGCCACGCATCGACTCCTGACCGTATTGCCAAGTGTGATACAGGTTCGATATGTTGATGCAGATACCCAACGCAGCACCCACAGCACATGCAGCCGTGGCTTTCCAGAAATGAGCCATCTGCTTCTTCTGCAGAGCCTCGACCAGCCACGCTATGACCATGAAGAAGATAATGAACAGATAATAATACGTCATCTGCACGTGGTTGGCATTCACCTCGAAGGCGGCAAAAATGGCTGTCACGATGAGTCCCCACAGGTATTTCCCCCGATAGGCCAGCACCAGACCGGCTATCATGGGGGGCAGATAGGCCAGTGCCATCACCTTCCAGATGTGGCCGGCGGCAATGATGATAAGGAAATAGCTGCTAAACGCCCATACCACGGAGCCCAGCGCTGCCAGATACCAGCGGAAGTCGAAGGCCCGGAGCAGGATATAGAAGCCCAGCAGATAGACAAACAGATACCACACATTCTCGGGCAGCCACAGGTGATAAGCCTTCACGAGCTTGCCCAGCCCGTCGGTACTCTTGTACGACGGAGCCGTCTGGTAGGTGGGCATTCCGCTGAAGGTAGAGTTCGTCCACCGTGTTGTCTTACCTGTCTGCTGATGATAGACCGAAGCCTCTTGTCCCGCGCCCCTGCCGGCACTTGAGTCGTGACGATAGAGAATGCGTCCTTCTATATCGGCAGGGAAGAAATAAGCATACGAGATAACTGCAAAAAGCAACACTGCCAACACGTCGGGCAGGTATCGTTTCAATGTATTCATGCTGTATTTAATTGTTTTCTGTCTGCAAAAATACAAATAAATATCCATTATCAATTGTCAATTTTCAATTAATTTGTATCTTTGCAACAAAAAGAAGATGAAAATAGGAATAATTGTAGCCATGGACAAGGAGCTGCGCCAGCTGGAGTCGCTTTTTACCGATGGCAATGTGAGGGTTGAGAAGTGCGGCATTGGTAAGGTGAATGCTGCTCTTGGCGCACAGCGGATGATCAACGAGTTTCATCCCGATGTCATCATCTCCAGCGGTTGTGCCGGGGGCAATGGTGACGACATTCAGGTGCAGGATGTCGTAGTAAGTAACGAATTGTGTTATCACGACGTATATTGCGGTACTGCCATCGACAACTCCACCCAGTACGGACAGGTGCAAGGGCTGCCTGCACGCTATCAAGCCGACCCGAAGCTGCTCGCAATCGCGCGCCAGCTGGCAACGGTCAATGACCAATGTACCATCCACGAGGGCCTCATTGTCACTGGTGACTGGTTTGTCGACACAAAGGAGAAAATGCGTAGTATTATCGAGAAATTCCCCGAGGCGAAGGCCGTCGACATGGAGTCGTGCGCCATAGCACAGACCTGCTATATCAACAAGGTTCCTTTTGTATCGTTCCGCGTCATCAGTGATATTCCGCTGCGCGATACCGACGCTTCTCAGTATCACAATTTCTGGGACACCATTGCCGAGAACTCTTTCCATATCACGAAAACATTTATCGAATCGCTTAATCAATAGGAATTATGGAAGTCATACAGAGTTTTACCATCGACCACACCCGCCTAAAGCCTGGCATCTATGTTTCCCGAGAGGATAAAGGTTTTACAACGTTCGACCTGCGCATTACCGAGCCCAACAAAGAGCCTGCCGTAGCTCCCGCCGCTATGCACAGTTTGGAGCATCTGATGGCTACATGGTTTCGCAACAGCCGTGCCAAGGACGACGTCGTCTACGTTGGACCCATGGGATGTCTGACGGGGATGTATATCATCATGACGGGTTCGTACACCGTTGAGGATATGCGCCAGCTGACCATCGAGTGTCTGGAATGGATACTCACACAGACGGAGGTGCCGGCCACACAACCGGAATCGTGCGGCAACTACCTGCTCCACGACCTGCCCATGTGCAAGTGGGAAAGCGCCCGCTATCTCGACCGTCTGCAGCACGATTTCCACAGCGAGTACACCAAGCTTCAGGTCACCCTCGAAGACGGCAGGATTTTCGCTGACGCTTAAGCCAATCCTGCCCGACAATTCGGTGGGTTTAAAAGTCCCCTTGGCATCAATACCTCAAATAACTGCGGCAACAGGCTGCGCCACGATTTCCCGATAGTATGCCTGAAAACTAAGAAATTCCTCACCATGCTCATGGAGAACATCAGCGAGGAAAGTCTTCAGTATCCTGAATAACGAGAGAGATTTATATTACCGTGTCTTCCACGGAGTCTGTTTTGTAGTAGGGTCAGCCCTACTACACTTTTTTATTACATATTCTTTTTAGGGGTGATGATGGTCGATTTCCCTTTTTTCTCCACGTTGTAACGCTCGGGATGCTCCTTGATATCCTTTTGTAATGCCTCAATATCGGCATGCGCTTTAGCAACTTGTTTACGCGCCTCCTCTGCCTGCTTACGCGCATTGGTTATCTGCTCTTCTGCCTGTTTGCGGGCAGCCTCCATCTGCTTGCGAGCCTCCTCTGCCTGTTGACGGTAACGTGACGACTCACTGGCAATCCGCTCACGCTCTTTTTGCATTCGCTCATCGAACTCCTTCATGTACCGCTCACGCTCTTTTTGCATTTTCTCATTGAACTTTTTGATGGTCTCGCTGTTGCCGACAACTCGGAAGTGGTCGCTGTCACGGTAATCATGGCTGCGGAAACTCTTACTCAAGTTCAATGTAGGATTTTCCTTGCCGCTGGTCAGCATATAGTAAATGGTGTTGCCGTCGGCATCCTCAAACTCGAGCCTGTATTTCCCATTGGAACGGTTTACGAGTACAGCCTTCCGACTTTCCTCATCAAAAACTCTCAGCAGTTTACGTGCATAGTTGCCCTTCCGGCTGCGAAACGTCATCTGCTTGGTCAGATAGGTTGTCCGCCCCGTCTTCTTGTCGCGTTTGACAACGGTATTCACATCAATGCCTTTGCCCTCAATCTCGTCCATCAACTGGTCGATCTTCTGCTGGGCAGAGGCAGTCATAAGCACCATCCAACACACCGCGATGACGGCCAGCAGTCGCATTAGCAGCATGGGCATCAGATTGTTTGTTTTCTTTTTTTGTATATTCATAACCTCATTCATTAATATCATAGTTTCTTCTTTTGTCAAATCTCCACCAGTTCGTCTGGCTGACTGTCCGTCTCAAACTCCCAATCCAGCAACTCCACCTCGCCCATGCATTGCTCCAGGGCAGGCATAATCTGCCGGATGTCAGTCATTTTCTGTCCGTTACGGATGATATAACTGCCCTCATAACAGTCGTACCACTCCTGCTGCTCACGGTATTCATGCCACCTCCATGCTGTTCCACCCAATACTGCTACTACCGAAGCTGCCGCTATCCACCGCCACAAAGGTCTTGTCGCAGCCTTTTCGGGCAGTGGTTCTGCCATCCCCGATGAATACCAGTCGAACATCGCACTGTACTTTCTGTATCTGCGGGGTACATTTCCGCTTCGGAAGAAGGCATAGAGTGCCTGTTCCTCCTCGTTCGACGTCTGCCCGTCGAGAAAACGTTCGATGTATTTGCCTACGTTATGTTTTTGAATCTGTATCATCGCTATTCATCTGAGAAATCGTTTCATAATGTTTTTTCTTGCTCGTGAGAGGTTCTGTCTGACACTGGCAATCGTCATACCCGTCATTGCCGCTATCTCGCCGACCTCCATCCCGTCGAGATGTTTCATGCGAAGGATTATCTGTTGGCGGTCAGGCAATGCGTCAATCTGTTCCAACAGCCGCCCGACCGTCTCCTGACCTATGAGCTGTTGCTCGGGCGACATGCTGTCGGTCATTTCCCGTAAGGCTTGAATGTCGAGTTTTTTGTCATGCTCACGGTTGCGGTTAAGACACAAATGGCGTGTGATGACAACAGCCATTGCCTCTACCGAGTGGCAGTCACCGAGATTGTCGCGCATTGTCCAAAGCTTCAGCACCACGTCTTGGACCATGTCCTCTGCCTCGTTCTGATTGCGCAAATATCGTCGGGCCTCATCCATCAGCCTCTGACGCATACCGACGATTACCTTTTCAAGCTCCTTTTGCTGTTCCATGCACACTAAAGACACATCAACCACGACATTTGTGACATCCGGCAGCGATGTTTTAACGTAATTTATTGAAACGCTACCCAACTTCTTCAGATAATGAAACAAGCCTCAGACTAAACGACAAAGAGACAAAAGACGACTAAAAGACTGCACAAAACTTGTGTCCCGAAGGTAACTCAATTTCGTTTCAGGCACAAAAAAGAAACGGCATTGCCAAAGTAGAACAATAGACAATTAACCGACACGAACAACACTCTAATCGACATCTATAGAATAGCGACATAGACAAAGAAGACGCTGTAAAAACCATAGAGTTGAGAAGGATGAATCCAGATTCATCACATTCTCAACCGCTCAATGCCATTAGCTGTGTTAGTTTTTACTTTTGCATTTCTATTGCCCCATTGCAGGCGATAGCGAACACTAAGGTTCAGCTTGTGAATAGAGGAATTGGTTTTTCGACAACTCATAATTCCCGACGTTGCTGTGTTGATAGTCGATTGTTTACGAATACTATAGTTGACTGACACATCAAGGGCATTATGAAGAAAAGAATGACTAACCCCGGTACTACCAGAGAGGCGCGACACCTCTTTTGTTTGTATGGAGCGGAAAGGTGAATAATAACTGCCAGAGACTCTGAGGTTGAAACCGTATGGCAACCGATAGGATAAAGCAGCACTACTCATCCACAGATAACTGTGAACATGTTGCTGCCCGTAAGTTAACGTGTAGAGCCGTCGTTGCCCATTCAGGTTAAGGACACCACTTTTGCCAATAACAAACATGGCACTGGCTTCTATCTGCCATCCTCGTTGATGAACTCCGTTTGCATAGGTGGAACAAAGCACATTGGAGTCTTTCTCACGTTCGTGCACCCGGATAAAGTCTTCGCTATTGCTGTAGGTAGCCTTTACAGAGTAGTTGCGCCACAGTGTGAGATGAGCCGATAGTGTCTTTCCAAAAGCTGGCAATAGATTCGGATTACCTGTTGAATAGGAGTAGTCGCCCTCCCACTGCACAAAAGGATTCATCATCATCATATCCGGTAAACGATAATAACGCTGGGCGTTGAACCGCAAACTGTGGCCATGACTGCGATTGAGCTCATAGTTCAGGCGCAATGAGGGAAAGAGGTTGTCATACGTATTTCGGTTGTCACCGGAGTCAACGATGGCCGCATTGACTTCTTTGTGCTCATAGCGCAGTCCTAACGATGAGTTGAACGCACCTTTCTCCCAGTCCCAACTAAGATAGGCTGCAACTGTTTGTTCCGTGTAACGGAAACGACAGGTCTCGGTATCATCGCTGTTCCGCCAAAAAGAACAGCTGCCGCCAGTACCTATTTTTCCCCATGAGCCAGGCAGGCGATGACTGATGTTGGCGTCTGCTGTGAGCAGGCGGTGGTGAGCATCGGTCTGTGTATGGTTCAGATATGTTGTTGCATCCGAACGGTGCTGATCTTGCTGTTGTTTTTTACAGTCCCATTGGGCGAAAACTGACAGAGAGAGATTCCCCGATGCCCACTGATGAACGTATTGCGATGACAAAGAGTGAGAGGAATCGTCCGAACGACCGTAAGAGTCTATTTGATACTGCTCTTCTGGCAGTTTCTGGCTTTGTTTAATAACACTATTAAGCCCTTTATTACGAAATCTCTGGTTTGAGACGATAGCATCAAAAGCCAGATAGTCAGTGGACGAGAAGCCATAGGCTGAGCCTATAACTATTGAATAATAACGATTGTTATTAGTACTATTAGCATCATTGTGTACAGTGCCTTGTGTGTCTTCATAACTATTCACTGTGCGACTGTCCATTTCGCGATGGCTTTTCATATAGGAGCCATTACTATAGAGAGACCAAGGGCCACTGCGATGTTCTATCCTAAAACGGGGAGTGGCGGAGCGGCCGTCAAAACTCTCGTCGCCATCAACAGAGATTGTAGCCAATCCTCCATCGTCGGTTCGTTTCGTGGTTATCTTAATGATGGCCATGCCTGCCGTCTGAGCATTTACTTCCGCGCCCGCCGACTCTACGACCTTGATGCTTCGCACATTGCTTCCGTCGATGGAAGCAAGATAGTTGTGCAAATCTTCTCCTGACAAATGAATCTGTTTTCCATTTACATATAGCCGCCCAACGCGGTTGCCAAAAACTGTCATGGTGTTTCTGTCGACCACCATGCCCGGCAGAAAGTGGAGCATCTGAGCCATGTCCATGGTTTGCAACTGCGGAAAGGAAGACACATTCAAGCGATAGCCCTCTGCATCGTGACGCACCTTGTCTGCAGTGATGACAACTTCTCGCAAAGTATCTGACTTAACAACTGGAATGGTATCAGAGATATTGGGAGCATTTGTTGCTCCCAATAATAGAATATAGAGAAGATCTGCTAGCATTTATTCGCAAGCTTACGGTTTATATGATATTTTGATAATTTGCTCACAATTGTTACATTTATATTCGATATAGTTATCTCCAAAACTAAAGTATTCCCAATCGTCCATTCCACAATTAGGGCACTCTCTAAACAGAGGGAAAGTACTGGATAATCTGAATTCACAAAACGGAGTAATAATCCAGCTAACAGTAGAAGGAGAATTAAATGGAACAAGAAAATGTGCCGACGCTCTCGACGGAAACAAAAGCAGTGGTAATGTCACTGCTAAAGAAATAATACTTTTTTTCATAGCTTTAATAATTAAAATTGATTATCCACACAGCGTGGACTCAGACTCCACTATGGAGTCATTGGCAAAAATAATCAAAAGCTAGGAAAGAATGATAGTCTTTGATTACACATTTTTACACGCTTAGATAATGTAAAAAGCTAGTAATCAGTAAGATATTGCGCATTTTAAACACTTTTACACATTTGCTCAAATGGAAAGAATCTGTTGGTCGAATTGGCGTGCGCCACCATTTTTCTTGAACAGCCGTTTGAGCAAACGAGCCTTACGATTGGTAATGACTTGCGGCGACTTGTCTAGCAATACTGCCAACTCTGATGGCAAGAAGCGAAATCGCGTGAGTATGCAAATGAGCATATTGTCTGTTTGAAGGGTAGGATTACATTCTGACAAGGTCGTCAAGAATACCGGGTCGGTTTGTAAAGTCAAAGCTTTCAGACTAGCGATATCCGATCGGTCTGCCTTCTGACCAACAGAAGCTTTCCGATGCAAATTGCCTATTAACTCGTTGGAGAGCATCTTGTCTGCCAAATGCCAGACAGAAGGATGTGCCCGATCGCCCTGTAGACTTGTCAACTTTTGCTGCAATTCTTTTATCTGTTCCTGTCTTTGCCTAATGTCCTCATCCTTATCTTTTGCCTTGTCCATCAACAGTTGCATTTCAGACTGTAAAACATGGTATTTCGCCAAGTCGAGACTATACTGCATGTTGAGTGCTTTGATGGTCTGCCGGTCTTTCTCACGTTTCAAGCGGGAATAAAAATAGGCAGCTATCAATGCCATCAGCAGAATAGCTGTGGTCAAAATAAGATAGTTATTCAGTCGATTACTTTTGGCTTGTGACTGCAGGCGCATGTCTACAAAGGAAGAAATGTTGCTCAAGTTCATGATGCTGTCTCTGTCAGAAGCCTTTTCCTTGGCATGATAAGCACCTCCTCCAGTGATGTATCCTCTTTTTCCTCTCATCGCCTGGGGGATTGAATCGAGAGGAATCTCATAACCCACATACACTTCTTCGTTCTTCTTTGACACCTGACTAGATAACGGAAGAAAACTATGATACTGTGTCAGATAGTCGGGTTGCTGCTCTTCCCACCACCGGAACAATCTCATATAGAACGATGAGTCATATACACGAACACTGTCCCATAAACCTAAAGAAAAGAAAGCCCTTCCCAAAAGACTGCGACATATTTTCTGCATATGCTCATTGTTGGAAAGCTGGGCATAACAAAGTGCTTTTTTCCCCTCTTCGATGGCTAATGTCGGTCGTCTGTCAAAATTCCCATTAAACAGTTTCGAGGAATGGGCGTAGGCGCGACTAAGAGTCACATAATCAATATCAGACGCACTAGTGTCTGCTTTTTCGATAGCCTCCTGATAGAAGCGTAGGGCAAGCACAGGATTACGCTTACAATCGTAGGCGCGACCTAACAGATAATAGGCACGCATCTGTTCGTTGGCCGTCCCGTGCTGTATAAAATAGTCGATGAGAAGCAGAGCCGTGCTGTCTGAACGGAACACCACTTCCTGTTGGTCTTCCTGCAGGGTCTGTTCCGTCAATGCCTTCATTTCCTCTTTCTTGGAACATGAACTAAGGAGCAGTAACAACAAACACACACATCCACTTAACAATCGCATACTCTACTCTTTACTATATATATTGTTCCGGCACCCTCCCAAAAAGGGAAAGATGCCGGAACAATAAATGACTAATATGTATCAGGCTTTATTAGCCTTCTTGCGCTGGTCGTGGTCGAGGATGATCTTGCGCATACGCATGGACTTCGGTGTTACCTCCACCAGCTCGTCGGCCTTGATATACTCGAGGCACTCTTCCAGCGACATGACGGTCTTCGGAATGATGCGGGCTTTCTCGTCGCTACCGCTGGCACGCACGTTGGTCAGCTGCTTTGCCTTGGCTACATTGACCACGAGGTCGTTGTCGTGTACATGCTCGCCGACAACCTGTCCCATGTAAACGTCCTCACCGGGATCGATGAAGAACTTACCACGGTCCTGCAGTTTGTCGATTGAATAGGCATAGGCTGTGCCTGTCTCCAAAGCAATCATCGAACCGTTGACACGGCGCTCAATATCTCCTTTGTACGGCTGATACTCCTTATAGCGGTGGGCCATGATGGCCTCGCCCTGACTGGCCGTGAGAACATTGGTGCGCAGGCCGATGATACCACGGGAGGGAACGTCGAACTCGATATTGGTACGCTCGCCCTGGCTCTCCATCGACGTGAGCTCGCCCTTGCGGCGCGTAACCATATCGATCATCTTCGAGGCAAACTCGTCGGGCACGTTAATGGTCAGTTCCTCTATCGGCTCACATTTCACGCCGTCGATCTCCTTATAGATTACCTGCGGCTGTCCCACCTGCAGTTCGTAACCCTCGCGACGCATCGTCTCGATAAGCACAGAGAGATGTAACACACCGCGCCCGGAGACAATCCATTTGTCGGTAGAGTCCTCGAAGGGCTCTACGCGCAAGGCAAGGTTCTTCTCCAGTTCTTTTGCCAAACGGTCGTTGATATGGCGGGAGGTAACGTATTTTCCCTCTTTGCCGAAGAACGGCGAGTCGTTGATGGTGAAGAGCATCGACATGGTGGGCTCGTCGATAGCGATGGGGGGCAAGGCCTCGGGATTCTCGAAATCGCAGATGGTGTCGCCAATCTCGAAACGCTCCAGGCCGATGACGGCACAGATGTCGCCACAATCGACATGGTCGGTGCGCACATGGCCCATGCCCTCGAAGGTATGCAGTTCCTTGATCTTGGTTTTCTCCTTACTACCGTCGCGATGGGCAATGGTGATATTCATGCCGTCGCGCAGGGTTCCCCGATGTACACGTCCTACAGCGATACGGCCGGTATAGCTGCTGTAGTCGAGCGAGGTAATAAGCATCTGAGGCGTGCCCTCAAGCTGTTTGGGGGCGGGAATCACCTCGATGATCTTGTCGAGCAAGTATGTAATATTGTCGGTCGGGGTGTTATAATCCTCGCCCATCCATCCGTTCTTGGCTGAACCGTAGACAACAGGGAAATCCAACTGATCCTCAGTGGCATTGAGCGAGAACATCAGGTCGAACACCATCTCGTAGACTTCCTCAGGACGGCAGTTGGGTTTGTCGACCTTATTGACTACGACGATGGGCTTCAATCCTATCTGAAGGGCTTTCTGCAACACGAAACGGGTCTGAGGCATCGGGCCCTCGAAGGCATCGACGAGCAGCAGACAGCCGTCGGCCATGTTGAGGACACGCTCTACCTCGCCTCCGAAATCGCTGTGTCCCGGAGTGTCGATAATATTGATCTTGGTTCCCTTATAGTTGATGGAGACATTCTTCGAAAGAATCGTAATACCCCGCTCACGCTCCAAATCGTTGTTATCCAGCACCTGGCTGCTCAAGTTCTGTCCCTCACGGAAAAGGTTTCCAGCCAGCATCATCTTGTCTACCAATGTGGTCTTGCCATGGTCAACATGGGCGATAATCGCAATATTTCTGATATCTTGCATACGTATGTATATTAAACGGCTGCAAAATTACAAATAATAATTGAGAATTAACTCTTGCAATGGATATTTTTGCAACGGGGAAGGAGGATTTACCAGCAAGCGGAGGGATAATTTGCAAAAAGTTGTTAATTATCAAACATTTGTCCATTCGCAAACAACAAATCTCGACTAAAAGTAGTACCTTTGCAGCCGATTTCTCAGAAAAGAGATTCATGATTTCGGAAAATCCGAAGCATCTGACGACGTAAACCGTTGTGATTAAGGCGGCAGGCGTCCGATGGATGTAATTAATCAAACAACAAATTAATCATTACAACTATGTATTTAGACAAAGCTAAAAAAGTTGAGATTTTCGAGAAGCATGGCAAGAATGGTGCTACCGATACCGGTTCACCCGAGAGCCAGATTGCACTTTTCACTTATCGTATCGCTCACCTGACTGAGCACCTGAAGAAGAACCACAAGGACCACGTGACAGCTCGTTCACTGACTATGATGGTTGGTAAGCGTCGCAAATTGCTCACTTATCTGAAGGAGCGCGACATCGAGCGCTACCGCGCTATCATCAAGGCACTTGGTCTTCGTCGATAATCTCTCGAAGTGGAATCATTACAAAATCCCTCTCCTGCATCAGCGGGTGAGGGATTTTTAGTTCCGGCTCATCCACAGTCAGGTCATCGTAGAGCAGAATGTCTATGTCGATAGGACGGTCGTGATAGACTGGCAGTTGCTCTCCACTATGAAGCTGAGAATCCCCTGAAATCGAGTTTTCCGAACCGCTTCGCCTGACGCTTTTCCGGGTACGCCCCATGTCGCGCTCTATCTGCTGGGTGACGCGAAGCAACTGCATCGGCGACAATTCCGTACGCACGCGGACGACCGCATTGACAAACATGTTCTCGGAGCTGAAGCCCCACGGCTCAGTCTCATAAAGAGCTGACTGGCGCTCTACTGTGCCAATCAGCTCTTCTATTTTTCGTACGGCCCGGCGGATATTGGCTTTCTTATTGCCAAGATTCGTGCCAAGACCAAGATAAACTACGTGCTGCATGCCCATATGCGTTTAGGTGTACTAAGGGCAGAAAACTGTCGTTTAATCGTTCACTATCAGCATGGCATCGCCATAACAGCCGAACATATAGCCGTTCTTAAGGGCTTTGTCGTAGGCTTCCATCACCAGGTCGTAGCCTCCGAAGGCAGCGGTCTCCATGAGCAAGGTTGACAGGGGATGGTAGAAATTGGCGATCATCGAGTCGGCCAGACCAAAGTCGTATGGCGGGAAGATGAACTTGTTGGTCCATCCCTCATACTCCTTCAGCATGCCGTCGGTACCCACAGCGGTCTCAGTAGCCTTGATGACACTGGTGCCCACGGCACAGATATGGTGCTCGTTGAGCTTGGTCTCGTTGACGATGCGGCAAGCCTCAGCACTAACGAACATCTGCTCGGAGTCCATCTTGTGCTTCGTCAGGTCCTCCACCTCAATGTCATGGAAGTTGCCAAGTGCACAATGCAGGGTGATATAGGCAAAATTGATGCCGCGAATCTCCATGCGCTTCATCAGCTCACGGCTGAAATGCAGGCCGGAGGCTGGTGCCGTAACGGCTCCCTCGTGTTTGGCATAGATGCACTGGAACTCATCCTGGTCTTCGGGTGTTGCCGGACGACGGTCCACAACATAGTGAGGAAGGGGAGCCTCACCCAGGGCATACAGCTCACGTTTAAACTCATCGTGCGGACAATCGTAGAGGAAACGCAACGTACGGCCACGGCTGGTGGTATTGTCGATGACCTCGGCCACCATCGTACCGCTGTCATCGAAGAAAAGCTTGTTTCCAATACGGATTTTGCGAGCCGGCTCAACCAGCACATCCCACAGGCGCATCTCCTCGTTCAGCTCGCGCAACAGGAACACCTCTATCTTCGCGTCGGTCTTCTCCTTGGTACCGTAAAGACGGGCAGGGAACACCATCGTGTCGTTAAAGATAAAAGTATCGCCCTCGTCGAAATAATCGAGGATATTGCGGAAGTCAAGATACTCGCCTTCGATAGGGTTGCCGTCGGCATCCTTCTTGAACATCTCGATTGTCTGCGACTGACGGTGAAGCACCATCAGGCGGCACTCATCGCGGCGTGTAATGCGGAAGACCTCGTCTTCTCCGGCCTCATTCTTGAATGTACGCTCAATATAATGCGGATACAGAGCGACCCGTTCTTCTGGAAGTTTGAACTTAAATTGCGATAGTTTCATATCTATGATTTATACTTGTTTTCATAATATCTAGTGGCGACAGGGATGCCTACTGCTCCGGTGTCTCAATGACCTGGGCGTCGAGCCACTCCTTGAAATGGTCGAAGTCTACACAGTCCTCCACGCGGTAGTCGCCTACACGGGTGCGCCGAAGGGCTGTCAGGTAAGCACCGCTGCCCAAAGCCTCACCGATGTCGCGGGCCAGGGCGCGGATGTAAGTGCCTTTTCCGCACACCACACGGATGGAGAGCAGCATCTGCTCAGCATCGAAGCCAAGCACCTCTATCTCGTCGATGCGGATACGCTTTGGCTTCAGCTCTACCGCCTCGCCCTTGCGTGCCATCTTATAAGCCCGGTGACCGTCCACCATACAGGCGCTGAATACGGGCGGCACCTGTTCGATGTCACCCTGAAAGCGTTTCAGCACTTCGTCGATCAGCTCACGGGTGATATGCGCGGTGGGGTAAGTCATGTCCACCTCGTGCTCCATATCATAGCTCGGCGTCGTGGCACCCAGCTGCAGGGTGGCAGTATATTCTTTTGTATGGTTCTGCAATTCCTCAATCCGCTTCGTGGCCTTGCCAGTACACAGGATGAGAACACCCGTGGCTAATGGGTCCAACGTTCCCGCATGTCCTGTCTTGACGCGCTTCACCCCCACTCTCTTCGAGATGAGAAACCGCACATGGGCCAGCGCTCCGAAGCTGGACATACGGTAGGGCTTGTCGATACAGATAATCTCTCCTGCGTTGAAGTTCATGTTAGAAGATGCTGGTTGCAAGGACAATGGCACCTACGATGGCGCAATAGATGGCAAAATAGATGAGCTTTCCACGCTTCACGATGTTAATCATCCACTTACAGGCGACGCAGCCCGACACAAAAGCGGCTATGAATCCGACTGCCAGTGCCGTCAATGAGATGTCACCGACGGCTGCCTCTGCTCCGCCCTTAACGGCTTTCATCACGTCGAGCAGGGCCTCACCGAGGATGGGAGGAATGACCATGAGGAACGAGAACTGTGCCAGACGTTCCTTCTTGTTACCCAACAGCAGACCCGTGGCAATGGTACTTCCCGAACGTGAGAGGCCAGGCATCACCGCAGCGGCCTGTGCCACTCCGATGATGAATGCGTCGCGAAGGCTGATCTTCTCTTTCTGACGAGGTTTGGCGAAGTAGCTGAAAGCCAATAAAGCGGCTGTCAGCAACAGCATACATCCCACGATAAACAAACCCGAGCCGAACACTTCCTCAACCTTGTCCTTGAAGAAGAATCCTACAATGCCCACTGGAATCATCGACACCAGGATATTCACTACATAACGCGTCTCATCGTTCATCCTGCCCTGGAACAAGCCCTTGAAGATCCAGGCTATCTCTTTCCACAGCACAACCAGAGTGCTGAGCACAGTTGCAACGTGCACAGCTACCGTAAACGTCAGATTCTCCTCACCATTAATACCGAAAAGCGCAGAACCAATGGCCAGATGGCCGCTGCTGCTCACCGGCAGATATTCTGTCAGGCCCTGAATCAATCCCAGGACCAATGCCTCTATTTCACTCATTTCGTAACCTGCTTACTATACCTTAATTCCATTCGCTCCTAACACCTTTTCCTCTTATTCCGTGTCCTTCGGCTTATGGATAATGGCATAGATAATCGACACAAAGCCAGCCAGGCACACCAGGGGTGCCACTTTCACGCGCATCGGACTGAATATGTCGGGATTGAAATGCGACTCGTCAGAGCCGGAACCGCTCATCAGAATGAAACCAATGATAACAACCAACATGCCGACAGCCAACAAAATGAAGTTGAGCTTACCGAATGCTAAATTCTTTTTATCCATATCTTGTTTTTTATCTTTGTCCTAATTAAACTTCTAACTCCTAACTCCCTAAATCTTATACAGCTCCGAGGCTTTCATCTTTAGGAACCTGTTCACCGAGAAATAAGAGCAGAGTGTGGTAATAATGATGCCGAACAGCAATACAGAACCGGCTGTGATAGCCAGCACCTCCCACGTAATCACCGTCAGCACCTCGGGCTCGTATGTGTAGAGCAGATAGATGCCGCCAGCCAGTACGGCAATAGCGATGATGCTGGCCAGGATTCCCGTCAGTACCGCATTACGCACAAACGGTTTCCGGATGAAACCCCACGACGCTCCTACCAGTTTCATCGTATGAATGGAGAAGCGACGGGCATAGACACCCAGGCGGACCGTATTGTTGATGAGCGAGAACGACACAAAAGTGAGTAGCACCGCCAACACGAGCAACACCATATTGATTTTTTTCAGATTACTGTTCACGCTGTCCATCAGCACCTGAGGATAGGTCAGATCGGCCACCTTCGGATACTTACGCAACTGTTTTGAGATCCAGTTGATGGAATCACTATTGGCGTAATCGGCCTTCAACTGTACCTCTATAGAGCCCAAAAACGGGTTAAAACCTGCGAACTCCGACGGATCGGTACCCATTTCGCGCGACTGTTCCTGCAGAGCCTCCTCCTTGCTGATGAAATTCAAGTGATTGATATAGGGCTTCTTCACAAGATCCTTACAGAGGATCCGGGCCTCGGGTGTAGTCATGTCCTCGCCAAGAATCATTGTCAGCGTCAGGTTCTCTTTCACGTATGCAGAAAGATTCCGCGCCGAAAGCACAGAAAACACAACCATTCCCAATAAAATGAGCACCATAGAAGTGCTTATGCATAGAGTTATAACCTGCAAACCGCGATGGCTGCCGGTCTTTTTACGTTTCTTTCCCATTTGCAAAATAGGTATATTACACCAAATTTGCTGCAAAAATACGGAAAAGTTAGCATTATAAGGAAACAATTTCTGACCTTTTTTCCGTCGTTTAACCTTTTTTACTATATCCATAAAAAAAACTCTTGGTCGCAGACGTTTAACTCCTGACTTTTTACTACTTTTGCAGCCATGAGCACAATCATCTATCCTTCGCCCATTTTCGGTCCTGTGCATAGTCGCCGGCTGGGTGTGTCGCTGGGCATCAACCTGCTGCCCGGTGACGGAAAGGCCTGCACCTTCGACTGTATTTACTGCGAATGCGGTTTCAATGCCGACCACCGGCCCAAGCAAAAACTGCCAACACGTGAGCAGGTGGCGCTGGCTCTCGAGGACAAGTTGCGCGACATGCAGCAGAATGGTCCTACGCCCGACGTCCTTACCTTTGCAGGCAACGGCGAGCCCACCAGTCATCCGCATTTCCCTGAAATCATGGACGACACTCTGCGGTTGCGCGACCAGTATTTCCCCAATGCCAAAGTGTCGGTGCTGAGCAACGCGACCTTCGCCCATCGCCAGGCTGTCCACGACGCTCTCATGCGAGTGGACAACAACATTCAGAAGCTCGATACCGTCAATCCAACATATATTAATAAGGTAGATCGCCCCACCGGCCCCTACGATGTCCGTAGAATCGTTGAGAGTCTGAAGGCATTCAACGGTCATGTGATTATTCAGACCATGTTTCTCAAGGGCACTACGGGTGGTTACAATGTCGACAACACGGGCGACGAGTATGTTCTTCCGTGGCTTGAGGCGGTGAAATACATCCAACCGAGAGAGGTGATGATCTATACCATCGACCGCGAGACACCCGACCACAATCTGCTCAAAGCCACCCATGAGGAGCTCGACAGCATTCGCGACCGGGTCATAGCAGCTGGCATCCCCTGTACAGCCAGCTATTGATATCTCATCACTTTTGTGATTTCCTTACAATAGGCTATAAAAAAATGGATGGCTAACCTGATTCTGTTAGTCATCCATTTTTATATATCACTCAGCAACAAGACTGTAAGACCGTCACACCGCTACTGATTCGAAGGAGAGACAATAAAGGACACAACTGCTCTCACTTATCACAATCGTCATTATCAACCACAAGTAAACTTATACGTTGCACCCTTGCGGGTCTCTACGTCATATTCATACACTTTCCGCAGAGGACGCAGCGGAAGGTCTTTCAGTTCGGCGGAGCGTAATGGCTGCTTGATATCCGCCGGGCGCAGACAGTCGTTCGGACAGTCGCCCGCTGCCGCCCGCAGGCCCTTTCCTTTCAGCGGTACATACGAGCGAAGGCGTAGCGTGCCGCCAACGGTTGAACGGACTACCGCCTTCTGCAATTTTCCGCCCTTCCACTCGATACCGATCAGGAAACCGCCACGGGCCACCAAACCATTCGCCTTTCCCTCACTCCATTGGTCGGGCAATGCCGGCAGCAGATGTACGGCACCATCGTGACTCTGCAACAGCATCTCGGCAATACCAGCCGCAACTCCGAAGTTGCCGTCAATCTGGAACGGCGGGTGAGCATCGAAGAGATTGGGATAGGTGCGACCGTCGGGCATATCTTTGGCAAAACTGTCGTTGGGCAGGATGTGGAGCATGTTGGAGATAATCTGGAAGGCATGGTTGCCGTCGAGCATCCGTGCCCAGAAATTCGTTTTCCAGCCCAGGCTCCAGCCCGTAGCCATGTCGCCTCGCTGCGTGAGCGTGTTGCCGGCAGCCGTGAAAAGGTCAGGATGACGGTAGGGCGATATTTGGTTAGAGGGATAGAGTCCGTACAAATGGGAGATGTGGCGGTGCTGGTCTTTGGGATCATCGGCATCTTGCAACCACTCCTGTAACTGCCCGTAACGGCCTATCTGCATGGGTGGCAGTTGCGATAAGGCTTTCTTGTAAGCCTCGGCCGACTCTTTCGGGAGTGGGTTTTCTGTTCCTAACACCTCCGCAGCCCTCAACACCTGACTCAGCACATCGAAAACTATCTGGTTGTCCATAGTGGCACCGGCGGTGACTGTGGTTTTCTTTCCGCGCGGTCCATGCTCCGGCGATACCGTAGGAACGGTGACAAGCCAGCCGTTGCGGGGGTCGCGCTGCAGATAGTCGAGCAGGAAATCGGCTGCACCTTTCATCACCGGGAACCACTTTGCCAGATATGTCTTGTCGCCAGAGAAAAGATAATGCTGCCAGATATGAGTGGTGAGCCAGGCGCCTCCCGTCGGGAACATGCCCCATGTTGCTCCATCCACAGGACCGGCTATGCGCCACAGGTCGGTATTATGATGGGCCACCCAACCCCGGCAGCCGTACAGCTCGCGCGCAGTCTTGGCACCGGTGTGGCTCAGGTCGCCAATCATGGCAAACAAAGGCTCTGCCGTCTCGGGCAGGTTGCCTACTTCGGCCAGCCAGTAGTTCATCTCGGTATTGATGTTAATCGTATATTTCGAGTCCCACGGCGCATTCTCCTTATTGTTCCAAACGCCCTGCAGGTTGGCAGGCTGACCGCCGGGTTGCGACGAGCTGATGAGCAGGTAACGGCCGTACTGGAACATCAGGGCAGCCATCTCCATGTCACCACTGCCCGCAAACCGCGCCAGACGCTCATTGGTAGGAAGGTCCGACTGTGCCGAGCGTGGCAGCGAGAGGCTTACGCGGTTAAACTGCGGACCATAGCTGATGATATGGTTGCGCGCCAGCACCTGCGGTTTTTGTTTTTTGACAGTAGCGAGGGTCCGATTGTTACGGGCGGTAGGATTGCCGCTCACATCGTGGTAGTTCACATAGTTTGTGGCTGCCACTATGAAGATAGTGGCCTCGGTAGCACCGCTCACCTCTATGTAGTCAGCATGGTCGGTTGTCACACCATCGCTCTGTACGTACATCTGGCATTCTGCCGTCAGTCCGGCGGGAACGCCCTCATGCCCCACTCCGCTGACTGTGGCTGTCAGCGTGTGGTTGCTCACCTGATGGCGTGTCTGCAACGGACAAGCATGGCTGACCTTGAAGCGCAGCGCGTTTTTCTTGCCGGCTTCCATCTGCATCACAATAACATTATCGCGAATCGACGCAAAAGCACGGCGCGTATACTTCACGCCATTTGACTCGTAGCTCACCCTGTGCATGGCCGTGCTTAAATCAAGCTCACGACGGTAGTTGCTCACATCCTTCACATCGGGGAAGTCGATGAACATACTGCCCAACAGCAGGTATTTCATGCCGAAGGGCGTCTTGATAAAGTACTTGTTGATAATGTCGTAAGCCTTCTCCTCCTGATTGTTGAATATCAGGCTGCGCACCTCTTGCAGATGACCGAGGGCCTCCTTCGAGTTGTTGTCGTGCGGAGAGCCCGACCAGAAAGTCTCCTCGTTCAGCTGCACCTCCTCGCGATGGGTACCGCCATAGATCATCGCCCCCATGTGCGAATTGCCTATGGGCAGTGCCTCGTGCCAGTCGGCGGCAGGTTTCTGATACCACAGCATATAACGTTGAGCAGCTGCCTGCAGCCCCACGAAGGCCAGCAAAGCCACGATGATACATTTGATTGTCCGCATGTCGTTTCGTTTGTTGATTCAATTGCAAATATACAACAAAAAAACGAGAATCCCTCTCACAACCATGTTTTTATTCCTAAAGGCACCTTCCAGGGTCACAAAGATGCCTTCTAATGGTACAAAAGAGCATCTCCAGAGGTACAATTGATGCCTTCCCAGAAGCTATCACTGGAGTGAGAGGATCCTATCACTGCAGTGAGAGACTGCTATCACTGGAGTGAGAGAACGCTATCACTGGAGTGATAGACTTGAAAACATGCCTAATGGTACTCTTTTCAAAAACGCTTCACACCGAAAAACAGGCAGAAATCTGACGAAGCTATCTATGTGCAAAGATACAAATTTCTTTTGAAAAACACAAGTTTTCTCCCATTGTTTTTAGATGGCATCGACTCTATAAATTATTTAAGATTATGTGGGGCTCTTCTATCTCTGTGAATTGTCTATTTGTTCTACATACTCTTCGATAATTGTATCATCCCATTTATTTTTTCCATTAGGATAGTTAATATTTGCAAACACGGCATCTATATACAAAACAGACGGAGCCCACCGAATAATGATGAGTTCCGTCTGTATGATAATACTATCGTAAGACTTTTTCTACAGTTTTGTGATGACTCCTTTTTGTGTCGACTCAAGGAACGAAACAATGTTGCGTATCTCCTGACTGTCGGGCACCTGGTCCTTAATCTGCATCACGGCATCGAAAAGGCTGGTCTGGCCATGGAACACCAGACGGTAGGCATTGGCGATATGCTTCAGCACTTTCTCATCGATACCATACGCACGGCACATCGTCATATTCACACCACCGTAGCCAACAGGTACTCCGCCGGCAATGATGTAGGGAGGAATATCCTTCGAGAAAGTTGTACCTGCCTGAACCATAGCACCCTCTCCAACGCGTGTTCCTGCATTCTCGATGACCGATGACGAGAAGATGACGCCATTGCCTATCTCGCAGTCGCCGGCAATCTTGGTTCCATATCCGAACACACACTGGTCGCCTACCTTCGTATCGTGAGAGATATGTGCACCCTCCATCAGGAAGTTATCGTGGCCGATAACTGTTTGGCAGCCATTATGTGTGGCTCGGTTGATGACCACATTCTCACGGATGATGTTGTTGTCACCAATGATGCATTCAGATTTCTCACCACGGAAATCGAAATCCTGTGGTAGCGCTCCGATGACGGCACCCTGATGTATCTTATTATGACCACCCATTCGTGTACCATTAAGAATACTGACAAAGGGGAAGATGATACAACCATCACCAATTACCACATCGTCTTCGATATACACAAAAGGAAATATCTTGCAATTATCGCCGATTTTCGCCTTCGGGCTTACTTCGGCTTTCGGACTAATCTCGCTTGCCATAATTATAATGCATTATGAATGATGAATTATTTAGCTCCTCCACCAAGTGCCTGGTAGAGATTCACAACTGCCTGCATCTTGTAGAAATCGTCGGCAACCTTGGATAGCTGGGCATTCAACAGACTGCTCTGAGCCTGGATGACCTCCAGATAGCTGCTCGTACTGCTCTTGTAGAGTTGCTTGGTATCCTCAACATTCTTCTCAAGAACGGCAATCTGCTTAGCCTCCAGCTCACCCTTCTCTGCAGAGGAATTGTAAAGCACCAGGGCGTTGCTCACCTCGTTGCCGGCTTTCAGGATAGAATTCTGCCATGTGTTGTAAGCCTGCTCGTACTGCATCTTGGCAACTTTCAGGCCGGCTACTATCTGTCCGTGCTGGAAAATAGGCTGTACCAGGCTGCCAACGGCACTCAGCAGTATCTTTCCGGGATTCACCAGACCGTTCTGGTTGGTGAAGGCTCCCGTACCACTGATGGTGATATTGGGATAGAAACGGCTGCGAGCGGTCTGCACATCATAGAAACACTGTGCCAGCGACATCTCTGCAGCATGGACATCGGCACGGTTGTTGAGCAACTGTATGCCCACACCCGTAGCCAGATTCGTCGGCAGGCTCTGGTTCTCCAGTTTGCCGCGGGCAATGGTCTGAGCCGGCTGGCCGATGAGCAGAGACAACTGGTTCTCCATCTCGCGCACCTGACGGCGCAAGTCGGCTCCCTGTGCCTGCACACTATAATAAGATGCCTCGGCGCTCTGCACGCTGGTCGAGCGCGCACGGCCCAACTGCATCTGCAGTTTCATCATCTCCCACGTGTCTTTTGTCAGGCCAGTCATGCCCTCCACGATTTCCAGCTGACGGTCAAGCATCAACAACGTGTAATAAAGATTGGCAATACCGCTGATGATATTGGTCTTCACCACAGTCTGATAATCCTGAGTTGCCAGCAACTGCATCTGAGCGCTACGCTTCTGGTTGAGCAGGTTGCCGAAGAGGTCTACATTCCAGCTGGCCGTGACGGGCAGCGTGTACGCCTTAGTGGCAGGTGCTCCGTCGAAAGAGGATATCGTTCCCTGAGGAGTGAACGATAAAGAGGGGATGAAAGCCAGCTTGGCAACCTTCAGGGCCTCGTTCACCATCTGCACGTTCAGAGCGGCATTCAGCAGGTCCGGGTTGTTGGCCAGTCCCTTTTCGATGAGCGATTGCAGCTGGGGGTCTGTGAAGACACTACGCCAGGGCATATTACCGAAGCTGGTCGTATCTTTCACCGCCAGCGTGTCGGTCAGGGATACCACATCGCGCACCAGCCCTCTCGTGTTCACATCGGGACGCTCGTATTTGTTGTAGAGTCCGCAACTAGCCAGAAGAGCCGTTGCAAGGACCATCGTCAATAACTTCTTCATATGCTTATTCTTCAACTTTATATTCAACAGGACGGTGGGCATATTGAGCCAGTTCTGCGGCCACCTCGTTGTTCTCCTCATCGTCGAACTTCATCGGGCGGAATTTCTCCTGCAGGCTCTGGAAGAGAGTGAACAATGTAGGCACAACGAAAATCTGACAGAGTGTACCGATGAGCATTCCGCCCACAGCGGCAGCACCCAGAGTCTGGTTACCATTCTTACCTACACCCGAGGCAAACATCAGAGGCAACAGACCAACGATCATGGCCAACGAGGTCATGAGGATAGGACGCAGACGGGCTGCGGCACCCAGCACGGCCGACCACGAGATGGCCATACCCGTCTGTCGGCGCTCAAGGGCGAACTGCACAATCAGGATGGCATTCTTGGCCAGCAGTCCGATAAGCATGATGAGCGAGATCTGCATATAAATATCGTTGGCATGGCCGAACAACATGGTGAACAGGAAACAGCCAGCCAGTCCGAACGGTACTGAGAGCACCACAGCCAACGGCAGGATGTAAGACTCATACTGTGCCGACAGAATCAGATAGATGAAGATGAAGCACAGCAGGAAGATGATTCCCGTCGTGTTGGACGACTTGGCCTCCTCACGTGTCAAACCTTGGTAGTCGTAGGTATATCCGGCTGGCAACATGGTGGCTGCAACTTCCTGTGCAGCCTTGATAGCCTCACCCGTAGAATAGCCGCTGGCAACCGTTCCGGTCACATTGATAGAGGTGAACAGGTTAAAACGGTTGATGTTGGCAGGTCCGTAGACACGTTCCACCTTACAGAACTCCTGAATAGGAGCCATTCCGGATGGGGTGCGTACATAAACACTATTCAGCGATTCGGGCGTCATGCGTGTTTCGGGAGCTCCCTGAACCATCACACGGAACAACTTACCGTAGGCGTTGAAGTTAGAAGCATAAAGTCCGCCGTAATAACCCTGAAGCGTGGACAAGACAGTAGAAGGCGATATGCCCGACTGCTTACACTTAGCTACATCCACATGAATCATGTACTGAGGATAGCTGGGGTTATAGCTGGTCTGTGCCATCTGGAACTCAGGCCGTTTGTTCAGTTCGGCAATAAAGTTAGTCACAATCTCATAGAACTTCTCGAGCGATCCGCCCGTACGGTCCTGCATGACAAGGCTGACTCCACTATTTGCCGAGAAGCCCGGAATCATTGGTGGTGCGAAGGCCAGAATCTTTGCATCCTTGATATGTGCTGTTTTCAAGAAAATCTGAGCAATCACACCTGTTGACTCATAAGGATTGAGGAAGAAGCGATAGATACCATCGCCCTGCCACAAACCGGAAATCTTCCACCACAAGCCTTTCTGACGCTCCTTGAAGGGCTTCAGCTTCATAATGAATGTGGCCTGGTCGGAACCTGAGCCCGCAATAAAGTTGAATCCCTGAATCTGCTCACGGCTCTGGATGGCCGGGTCGGCAGCCAGGATGCTGTCTACCTCGTTGATAACCTGACGTGTACGGGCGACAGAAGTTGCAGGCGGCATGGATATCGTACAGAAGATGGTTCCTGTGTCTTCGTCGGGCACCAGACCAGTCTTGGTGGTAGTAAAGGTTACGGCCAGTGCAATGATACCTATGATTACGGCCAGAATAATGGCTTTTGGACGACGCACGTATTTTTCCATGCTCTTCTTATACTTGGCCAAAATACCGTCGTAGGCAGTATTGAAGGCCGTATGGAATCGCTCTACACGCGACATCTTTTTCTCCTTACCGTTCTCGTCGTGAGGTTTCAGGAAGATGGCACACAAAGCCGGAGACAGGGTCAAGGCGTTAAGTGCTGAAATAAAGATTGACACGGCCATCGTCACACCGAACTCGCGGTAGAATGTACCAGTGGTACCACCGATGAAAGATACCGGGATAAACACCGAAGCCATCACGAGCGTGATGGAGATAATAGCTCCGGAAATCTCGTTCATGGCATCGATGGATGCGGTGAGAGCCGACTTATATCCTTGGTCGAGTTTCGCATGGACGGCCTCGACCACCACAATGGCATCGTCGACCACAATTGCGATTGCCAACAACAAGGCCGAGAGCGTGAGCAGGTTGATGGAGAATCCCATCACGCTGAGCACGAAGAATGTACCTATAAGCGAAACCGGCACGGCTATCAGCGGGATAAGCGTCGAGCGCATGTCCTGCAAGAAGATGTATACCACAAGGAATACGAGCAACAAGGTCATGAACAAGGTGAACACCACCTCCTCGATTGAGGCATAGAGGAACTCTGTTACATCGTAGTTAATCTTGTAGAACATTCCCGGCGGCATCAGTTTCTGCTGCTCTTCCAGCTCGGCCTTCACCGCTTTCGCAATCTCGTTGGCGTTGGAGCCGGCAATCTGCTGCACCATACCCATTACCGACGGGACATTGTTGTTCTTCATCGATACGCTATAGGTCTGTCCACCAAGCTCAATCTTGGCCACATCTTTCAGTTTCAGCGTCGTTCCGTCGGATTTGCTTTGGATGATAATATTGCCAAACTCCTCGGCGGTCTTCAGACGACCGGTATAGCGCATGGCGTACTCGTAAGCCACATCGGCCTGCTCGCCAAATGTACCCGGGGCAGCCTCGATGTTCTGTTCTGCCAGCACGCCTGTAATGTCGCTGGGCATTAAGCCATACTGCTTCATCACATCGGGCTTCAGCCAGATGCGCATCGAGTAGCTTTTCATACCAGGGCTCTGCACGTCGCCCACGCCCTGGATACGCTTGATAGCCGGAATGATGTTGATATTGTTATAGTTGGTCAGGAACTCATCATCGTATCGGCCGTCAGAAGTCAGCGTGAACATCATCACCTGTGAGGTCTGACGCTTGATGACTGTTACACCGATTCTGGTAACCTCGGCGGGCAACAAGGCCTGAGCCTGTTGTACACGGTTCTGCACGTTCACTGCACACATGTCGGCATTCATGCCCTGACGGAACAGCACATTGATACTGGCCGATCCCGACGAGGCTGTCGACGAGATGTACTCCATGCCTTCCACACCGTTGATACTTTCCTCCAGCGGCGTGATGACAGAATTCTTCACCGTCTCTGCATCGGCACCTGGATAACTGGTAAACACCACAACTGTAGGCGGTGCGATATCAGGATATTGCTCAATCGGCAGCGATACCAGTCCGATGAAACCCAGCAGCACGATAACGATGGAAATCACCGTCGAGAGTACCGGGCGTTTGATAAAGTTTGTAAATGTCATAAATTACTTATTTAATTCAGCAATCGGGGTTGAGCAATGCTATCATCATGTTTCCATCATTATTCAGTAAAGCAGAACGGGCGCCCTCTTCCGGGTATGCCGCGATTGCTCCTCACCGATTACCCACTACAAATTAATTTTTCATTGATCCTACAATGTCGCCAGCGGTCATCTCCTTGGCCTGCTCGCTGATTTTCTGCTGATAGCGCTCAGGAGTGATCGGCTTGATCTCCATACCGTCGGTAAGCTTTGTAATTCCGTTGGTTACATACTTGTCACCAGTCTTCAGTCCACTGGTCACAACGTAATTCTTACCGTCATCCTGCGGGGCAACGGTAATCTCGGTGTATTTCACCTTATTATTAGCGCCAAGGATATACATGAACTTTTTGTTCTGCACCTCTACAACAGTCGACTGAGGCACCACAATGGCAAAGTTGTTGTTGCGGGGAACGATGATTGAGCCTGAGCCACCGCTCTTCAGCAGTTTCTCGGGATTCGAGAACTGGGCAATCATCTGAACAGTACCAGTTGCGGCGTCGATGACACCACTCATCTTCACAACCTTACCTGAATGATTATAGATGGTACCGTCGGCCAGCTGCAGCTGTACGGGCGGGAACTGATTGATGGCGGCATTAGCGCTGCCTGCAATCTTGGTCAGCTCAAGCAGGTCTTTCTCGGTCACCGAGAAATAAACCTCCATAGTGTTGATATTCGAGACGGTGGTCAGAGGCTGAGGACTTTGTCCACTTACCAAAGCACCAACCTTATAGGGAATCATGCCTACTACGCCACTGGCGGGGCTCTTTACGTAGCAGAAACTTAATGATTCCTTGGCAGATGCCAAAGCAGCCTTAGCCTGGGCAAGACCGGCGCGAGCACTCTCGTAAGCATTCTTAGCCGACTGCAACTCGAAGTCGCCAATCACTTTATTATCGAACAACTGCTGACTGTTGTCATAAGTCAGCTTGGCTGTGTTGCACTGGGCGGTTGCCGTGTTTACCGAAGCTTGTGCCTGGCGCACCTGTGCCTGGTAAGTCTCATTATCAATAACAAACAACAGCTGGCCAGCTCCAACGCTCTGACCTTCCTTCACACAGATTCTCGTAATGAAACCTGTAGCTTTCGGGCGGATCTCAACATCCTGAATACCCTTAATCGTGGCAGGATAGCTGGTCTGCGATTCTGAGCTCTGAGTACTAACAGTCACAACCGGATACTCATTGTCGCCGAAATTAGGCATTCCGCCTCTCTTTCCACCACAAGAAACCAGCATTGCAGCTACAGCCACACACATGAATAATGCTTTCTTTTTCATTTTTTGTATACAATTTACGTTAATTTCCATACAAATCCCTAGGAAACTATTTTGACCTTCCTAGTTTTTAGAGAATGCAAAGTTACATATTTAATAAGGTACAATTTATAATTGTACTTCATTTTTAACAATTCTTATAGGGGATTAACTACGCTAAACCCATTTCGCGCGCTTTCTCTAAGAGCAGTCGCATTAAGGGTTCGCGCTCGTTAGGCACCCGGTTGTCCAAGACGGCATCTTTCAGATACTGCTTCAATGTGCCCACCTCACGAGAAGGCTTCAGATGGAACATTTCCATGATTTCATTCCCGTCGATTACAGGTTGCAAAAGCCGCTTGTAGTCTTTTTCCTTCAAGTCATCCAGTTTCTCACGGACGATGCGGAAATTTTCCAGGAACTGGCTTTTGCGGATTTGGTTCTTCGAGGTAATATCAGCCTCGCAAAGCCTCATCAGGTCGTCGATATCATCGCCTGCGTCATTCAACAGACGGCGCACGGCAGAATCGGTCACTTCCTCGTCGGCAATCGCTATAGGACGCATATGCAGATCAACCAGTTTTTGCACGTATCTCATCTCTCCGCCCAAAGGCATTTTCAGTCGTCTGAAAATCTCTGGAACCATCTTGGCGCCAATGGAATTATGATTATGGAAAGTCCAGCCAGCCAACGGATCCCAGCGCTTTGACTTCGTTTTCCCAATATCGTGCAACAGGGCTGCCCAGCGCAACCATAATGGAGAGCTGACCGTTGAGAGCAGGGTAGCCTCTTCCGGCTGAGGGCCGGCTGTTGAGCAATTTGAGGCTCGACTCGTCTGATTGTTATCATCCCGGCAAACATTCTCCAGCACCTCCAGCGTATGATAGAAGTTGTTCTTATGCGCCCTGCCGTTCCGTTTCTCAACAATATCCAAGGCTGCCACCTCCGGCAATATCATCTGCAGGAGGCCGCTCCGCTGAAGATACTCCAATCCGATGCTCGGGTGCGGAGCCATCATAATTTTGTTCAGCTCGACCTCGATACGCTCGTTGCTGACTATCTTGATTCGGTCAGCCATACGCTCGAGCGCATCAAATGTCTCGGGTTCTATCTGGAAATTCAGCTGAGTGGCAAACCGGATGCATCGCATCATGCGCAACGGGTCGTCGGAAAAGGTGATACCCGGCTCAAGGGGTGTGGCGATGATGCCGTCCTCCAAGTCTGCCAAGCCGTTAAAGGGGTCTACCAACTCGCCAAAGCGGCTGCCATTCAGGCAGATTGCCATTGCATTAATCGTAAAGTCGCGGCGGTTCTGGTCGTCTTCCAGCGTTCCATTCTCAATAACAGGCTTGCGCGAGTCATGACTATAACTCTCCTTTCGGGCACCCACGAACTCAATCTCCAGCCCTGTGTTGGTCTTCACCTGTGCTGTTCCAAAGCTCTTGAACACAGACAGATGGGCTTTACGTCCCAACGACTTCGCCAACGCCCTGGCCACCTTAATGCCACATCCTTCCTCCCAATCAGAAGGATGCTCTGACACAATTACCACATCGATGTCGTTACACGGACGCTCAAGGAAAATATCACGCACATAACCGCCCACCACATATCCATCAACACCCAATTTGTCGATGATTTGCGATATCTGGTGGAAGATTTCCCTGTCAAGAATCTGTGCTAACTCTTCGTCTGAATATAACTTCATTGTGGTCTTTCTGCTTTAGCGGCTGCAAAGGTACAAAGAAAAACGCAAACAACCATCAATCGTTACGGTTTTTTGTTAAGTAACATCATGTTTTCATCTCATGCCAGCAGTCCACCCATTAACAACCATTAACCACCTCGAATTGACATCTTTGTCGTTTATCATTCGTTTATCTCGACAAATACTCGTACCTTTGTCGCCACATCTTCATGTAAAATAAAACAAACCATCAGAGCATTCGTATGAAAAAAAGCATTCTCTTTGTTCTTGGAGTAGCCCTCCTGACTTCCTGCAACGCCGATAAAACTAATGAAAGGGCCTCCGAGCTGCTGAATCAGGCTACTTCCCAATTCGAACAAAAACAATATGACGAGGCCCTTCAAAGCATCGACTCACTACGCCGTACCTATCCCACTGCCGTCGAGGCTCGCAAACAGGCGTTGACCCTGCAACAAAACATTGAACTGACTCGCACTCAGGAGGAACTGGCGGTCATCGACGAGGCCCTTCAAAAGGCAAATAAGGAGTACGAGCGCCTGAAAAGGGAATCGGAAGCACACCACAAAGCTGGAACAGCCACAGCCGCAGAACTGACGCGCACCACCCAGATGCGCATGCATCGCGACTCGTTGCAGGTACAGTTTGACGTTCAATGCGCCAAAATCAAATACATCCATAAAAGACAGAAGGAAAACTAACCTCTCCGTCTGCATTTTTCTATGGTTCTCACGCCGGGAGCCATCGTACCGCGAAGTTACGCATAACCGAAAAAACTTAAAAAAGTATTGGTTTTCACTCGTTTATGTAATAAAATCTTTATGTAAGAGAAACAATTTTATACATTTTCTTCTCACTTACTCAGATTTTTAGTAACTTTGCGGCGTTATTACAGAAAGAATCATCATGTCTACGACATCTATCAATACCGAAGACCAGTTCAAACAGGTGATGAACGAGTGCCGGACTCTGTTTGAGAAGAAACTGCACGACTACAGCGCGTCGTGGCGTATCCTGCGCCCGTCGTCGCTGACCGACCAGCTGTTTATCAAGGCCAAGCGCATCCGCTCGCTGGAGATCAAGAAA
>JAEEXN010000123.1 GCA_016291595.1 Prevotella sp. | reverse complement strand
GCTGTTCGCCGATTAAAGTGGCACGCGAGCTGGGTTCAGAACGTCGCGAGACAGTTCGGTCCCTATCTGTTGTGGGCGTTTGAAGTTTGAGGGGCTCTGACTCTAGTACGAGAGGACCGAGTTGGACCGACCTCTAGTGTACCGGTTGTAACGCCAGTGGCACCGCCGGGTAGCTATGTCGGGATGGGATAAGCGCTGAAAGCATCTAAGTGCGAAGCCCGCCCCAAGATGAGACTTCGTCAAAGGGTGGTCGGAGACTACGACCTTGATAGGCTGCAGGTGTAAAGTCGGCGACGGCAAAGCCGAGCAGTACTAATTACCCGAAGACTTTCCGTATGGTTCCTATATGTCCTGTACCGATGTGTTAAACCTTACATTTTGGTGGCTATAGAGGGAGTGTTCACCTCTTCCCATTCCGAACAGAGAAGTTAAGCCTCTCATCGCCGATGATACTGCACTGGTTTGTGGAAAAGTAGGTCGCCGCCAATCTTTTACAGAGGGAGTCAGAGATGGCTCCCTTTTTTTGTTTTTTATAGATTCGATAGAGGGGGATAGAGATGATAGATTCGGTGGATGGGGGAAGAGATGATAGAGGGATTATTCGGATGATTGTGTTATGCAATTTGAGGTTTGTCTTTATTTATTTTTCTATTAACATTATATTTTTATATCGTTTCCATTTATTTTGAAAAAAAGTTGTATCTTTGCAAGTCTATTAATAATATAATTCGACTCCTATGAAAAAGAAACTTACCGATTTGGTTAATTCAAAGGGCAGTTACAAATGGTCTTATTGCTCTTTGGGTGGCACTACACGTGTGAATATTGCCTGCGGTGCCGACATTGCCCATCTTCGCGAACTTGACGAAAAGATGTGGACTGTTTTGAGTTGCCCTGTGAAAGGTCTTGAACTGGACGAGAGAACCCTTGATTTGATTGACTACGATCGTGACGGTAAGATTCGTGTGGAAGAGGTCGTGAAGGCAGCAGAATGGTTGTGCTCTGTTGTGAAGGATCCTAACACCATCTTGTTGGGACATGATTTCATCGATTTGGATGATTTCAACATTGATAATGAAGAGGGTGCAAAATTGCAGGAAAGTGCCAAACAGGTTCTTAAGATTATGGGTTTGAATAAGACTACAATTTCTCTGGCTGAACTGGATGAGTTTCTTTCTCATTACGATGAGGACTGCCAGAAGCAGTTGGAGGATAGTTTGGACTCATTGACGATTGCAACGGCTCCTTACGGCGAGAATACCGATGACGCTGTGGCAGCGGTGAATGCTGTGCGCGACAAGATTGCTGACTATTTCATCCGCTGTAAGTTCATACAGTTTCATGATGATTGTGCAGAAGCTTTGGATGTTTCGGTTGAAAAAGTGGCTGCAATTAGTGATAAAAATCTCTCAACCAGTGTTGATGAAATTTCGGGCTATCCTATCTCCCGTCCCATCGCCAATGCTGTTTTGCCTATCAATGAGGGTATTAACCCTGTTTGGCAAGGAGCTTTCGGTAAGGTAAAGAGTTTGGTATTGGATGTTGATTATCATGGTAAGGAAAGTATCAATGAGGAAGAATGGAATGCTGTGGTTGCTAAAATAGATGCCTATGTTGCCGCTAAGGCTGACGAGGTGAAGGCAATCAACGACAACCAGGCCGAGAAGATGAACGATGAGCATGAGATTATTAAACCGCTCGAGCGTTTGTTGCACCTTTATAGAGATTTCTATACGCTGTTGCGCAACTATGTGATGATGACCGATTTCTATGACCTTTCGAAGCAGGCCATCTTCCAAGCCGGTAAACTGTATATTGACTCCCGCTGCTTGAATCTTTGCATGAAGGTGACCGATGTGCCGAAACACATGGACGGTTCGAAATTGAGTGGTATGTTCCTTCTCTACTGTAAGTGCACCTCTAAAGTGAAGAATGCCACAATGGACATCGTGGCCGTTCTCACCGATGGAGAGGTAAATAGTGTACGTGTGGGAAAGAACGCGATCTTCTATGATAATGCAGGTCAAGATTGGGATGCTGTGATTACTCAGATTGTCGACAATCCTATCAGTTTACGTCAGGCTTTCTGGTCTCCTTATCGTAAGTTTGGAAGATGGGTTACCGATAAATTGTCTAAGTCTGCAGAGGAGAAAGAGGCAAAGTCATTTGACAATCTTACGGCTAAAGCCGATAATGTTACCGCTTATATTGGTGCTGACGGAAAACCAGTTCCAGCACCGGATACAAAGAAAGCTTTCGATATCGCAAAATTTGCAGGTATTTTTGCAGCTATTGGCTTGGCTTTGGGATTTGTCCTTCAGGCTCTCACTGGGGTCTTTAAGGTAATGTTCAGCTCTTTGCCTAACTTTATCTTGGTTGTGGTAGTGGTGATGCTCTGTATCTCAGGCCCGTCGATGTTTTTGGCTTGGCTGAAGCTGCGCAATCGCAATTTGGGACCTGTTCTGAATGCTAATGGATGGGCTATCAACTCAAAGATTTTGGTGAACACTCGTTTTGGCGCTACTTTGACCGATATGGCTAAGTATCCTAAGATTGTGGCCAACGATCCGTATGCCGTGAAGTCTATGCCCAAGTGGCTGCGATGGGTATTATTCATCTTGGTGGTGTTGATTGTTGTTTTCCTCCTCCTTTACTTCAATAATTATTTTGACAGATTTGGCATAGATGCATTACACTACGACAAAGAGACTTCCTTCATAGGTAAGTTCTTTGGAAAAGTAAGTGAAAATATGGTGGCCGTGACCGAAGGAGTAGCAGATGCCGTTGCACAGAATCCTGCTCCCGCAGCACCTGCTGCTACACCTGCAGAGGCACCTGCTCCTGCTATGTAATTGTTTGGCCATTATCTGCTCCATTGACTACGATAGAACAATATATAAATAGAACATAACAATGTACAGAACAAACACTTGCGGAGAACTGAATATTCATCATGTGGGTCAGGAGGTAACGCTCTGCGGATGGTTACAACGTTCGCGTGACTTGGGTGGCATGACTTTCATCGACCTGCGTGACCGCTATGGAATTACTCAGTTGGCTTTCAACATGGAAACCAATGCTGAGTTGTGTGAGAAGGCCCGAAAGTTGGGACGCGAATATGTTATCCAGGCCAAAGGCGTGGTGATTGAGCGTGCCAGCAAGAACACGAAGATTCCCACTGGTGAGATTGAAATCGATGTAAAAGAACTTAATGTCCTTAATGAAGCCAAGACCCCTCCTTTTACTATTGAAGATAATAGTGATGGTGGTGATGATTTGCGTATGAAGTATCGTTATCTGGATATCCGTCGCAATCCTGTACGAAGGAATCTAGAACTGCGTCATCGTATGGCAATGTTGGTCCGCAATTACTTGAGCGACCGCGATTTCTTGGAGATAGAGACTCCTATGCTGATCAAGTCGACCCCGGAAGGTGCTCGTGATTTTGTAGTCCCTTCGCGCATGAATCCAGGTGAATTCTATGCTCTTCCACAGAGTCCTCAACAGTCTAAGTAGTTGCTGATGGTGGCAGGTATGGACCGTTATTTCCAGATAGTACGTTGCTTCCGTGACGAGGATCTCCGTGCAGACCGTCAGCCCGAGTTCACGCAGATTGATTGCGAGATGTCTTTTGTGGAACAAGAAGATGTGCTCAATATGTTTGAAGGTTTGGCCAAACACCTTTTCAAGGAGGTTAAAGGTTTGGAATTTGGCAACTTCCCTCGTATGACCTGGCATGATGCCATGCGTTACTATGGAAGCGACAAACCCGACATACGCTTCGGTATGAAATTTGTTGAGTTGAACGATGTGGTGAAGGGTCATGGATTCGGTCTTTTTGACAATGCTGAGCTGGTTGTGGGTATCAATGCAGAAGGCTGTGCCGAGTACTCACGTAAGCAGTTGGATGCTCTGACAGAGTTTGTTAAGCGTCCGCAGGTTGGTGCAGGTGGTTTGGTATATGTGAAATACAATGCCGATGGTAGTTTTAAGTCCAGCGTCGATAAATTTTACACTCAAGATGATCTTAAAGTTGTTGCTGAGAAATTTGGTGCCAAGCCAGGAGACCTGATGCTTATATTGTGTGGACCTGCTATGAAGACGCGCGTTCAGTTGTGTGCTCTTCGACTTGAGATGGGCAATCAGTTAGGATTGAGAAATCCGGAGGTTTTCGCTCCTTTGTGGGTGATTGATTTCCCGTTGCTGGAATGGGACGAAGAAACTCAGCGCTACTATGCTATGCACCATCCATTTACGGCTCCTAAGCCCGAAGATGAGGCTCTTTTGGATGATGAGAGCAAATGGGGTGAAATCCGTGCGAACGCCTATGATATTGTAATGAATGGTGTGGAGGTTGGCGGTGGCTCTATCCGTATCCATGACCGTAGCTTACAGAACAAGATGTTCCATACCTTAGGCTTTTCTGACGAGAAGGCGTATGAGCAGTTTGGTTTCTTGATGGATGCCTTTACTTTTGGAGCACCTCCTCATGCAGGACTTGCTTTTGGTTTCGACCGACTCTGCTCACTTTTCGGTGGCGCTGATAGCATTCGCGACTTTATTGCTTTCCCCAAAAACAATAGTGGACGCGATGTGATGAGCGGTAGTCCGTCTCCCATCTCTCAGGATCAGTTGGATGAACTTCAGATTGCTGTCAATTTGAAGTAGGTACTGAGTCATTAAAAGAATTGTTATTATATAGTTCTTATACTATTATTGTTGCGAAAATGTAAAGCGACCTCTGAATGTGGAGGTCGCTTCCTTTTTTACTCTTTTGACGCAATAAGATCGCATATAGTGGCGTGAGTTATTTTGATTAAGTCATTGGGGGAGAGCTTAAATTGTAGTCCCCGCACCCCAGCACTTACATAAACTTGGTCAAGTTGAGTAATTGAAGAATGTACGAGAGTGGGGAGTGCTTTCTTCATACCAATCGGACTACACCCGCCACGAATATAACCGGTGAGTGGCAGTAACTCTTTCATGGGAATCAGGTCGCATTTTTTGTTACAGGTGGCTTTGGCAGCCTTTTTCAGGTCAACCTCTTCGGCACCAGGAATAACGCAAACGAAGTAACCTGTTTTGTCTCCTTGCAACACTAACGTTTTAAATACTTGGTTAATATCCTCGCCCAACTGATCTGCTATATGTTGTGCACCAAGGTCAGTCTCGTCAACTTCGTAAGGGATGAGTTCGTAGATCACTTTATGTTGGTCAAGCAATCTCGCGGCATTTGTTTTGCTGATTTTTGACATGATAAAAAATTTTTAGTGCAAATTTACGATTTTTTTAGCCGAATAAAAAAAAATATGTATATTTGCAAAGATTAAGAATGAATGATTTGATAAGTGTGATTGCTGTACGCGATTCATTTTCAGGTTATTATGCTTAATCATGAACAATTGGATGTTAATTAAAAAATAAAAACAAAAAGGCAAAAAAAGGAAAAAAGTAAGTTAATGTTGTGCCCCTAATGGCAATAATAGTCTTGATGGGCACATGAGTTTGACCACCATTTTTGTGGAAAAACTTCTAAAAGGAATAAACAATTTATTAATAACGTTTTTAAACACACAATCAAAAAATGAAAGAAAACATGAAACGGGTTTATTTGACACCTGCAGTCCAAGTCAAATCAGTCGCCGTTGAAAACGGCTTCAGCCTCAGTGTTATCGGTACTGAAGAAATTATCAATGGTGGAACTATCGTTAATTTTTAACCTTTAAAATTTGAATGGAAATGAAAAAGAGTTTAATGATTTTTGCTGCTAGCACGATGCTTCTGTTCGCAGCTTGTAACAAGGAAGAAAGCAACGGTTACACCATCAATGGCGATAAGATTACCTTTGGTTTGAATATGGATGATACTCAATCATCTGACAAGCAGACCTTTGCTGGTAATTATAAACAAATTTGGTTCAATTCAAATGATCAGATTTATGTTAACCAGGTAGCCTACAATGTTGTTCCTCAGGTTAGCGATGATTATTTCGAATCAACCACTTCAGTGAGTCCTCTCGCTAAGGTTACTGCCTCTGTTTCTGCTGATGGCCGCTACGATTTCGTTTATCCCGCTAATGCTATCCAGTTTGATGGTACCAACTATACTGCTACTTTCCCCGCTCAAGTTCAAGCTTTGAACGGTGCTACTTTCAATACCTTTGATAACAGTATCATCCGCCTTGTTGGTGATGAACTCCCCATTTGGCCCATGTACTATGGTATCACTGATATCGCTAATCAGCACAATCGTATTGTTTTAAAGAATGCTTGTGCTTTCCTTTCTCCTGTTTTCATCTATGGTCCTAACTGGGCTAATAAGGTTTTTGCTCCTCTTACTGGTGTTAGCTACGGCGCCAATTCTCCTTGCCCCAATTTCTATCTTCATGAGGGTCGTATCATGAGTAATATTAAGCTCCATGGTGCTGCTCATCTTGACTATTCTAACATGAACCAGCCTATTATGGTTGTTGATGACGCTATGCCTAATAGTGGTCGTCAGGTTGTTCTTTTCACCGCTCCCGCTAATCAGACGATCCGTGAAAACCAGAATAATACTGAAGTGCAGAACATCGCTGGTATCATTCCTATTGCTCCTGCTCAAAATTTTGACAC
>JAEEXN010000032.1 GCA_016291595.1 Prevotella sp. | reverse complement strand
TTGGACGGTGCATCTAGTAGGCTGCGATGATGCCAATATCGAGGGGATCTCTTTGCTGAATAACTTGAAGATTCGTAATGGTGATGGCATAGACGTCGACCATTCGCGTAAGGTCCGCATCTCCAATTGTTACATTACGTCCGGCGATGACTGTATTTGTCTGAAGAACCGTCGTGAGTTTGAGCAGTATGGTAAGTGTGAGGATATTGTAGTTACAAACTGTGTCATGACAAGCCGCTCATGTGCTATCAAAATAGGCAGCGAGAATATGGACAGCATCAACCGCGTGTTGATTGACAACTGTATCATAACCGCCAGTAATCGTGGTATCGGAATCCAGAACCGCGATGAAGGAACGGTGACCAACGTGGTGTTCTCGAACATCATGCTTGATTGTCATCTGTGGTCGGATGTGTGGTGGGGACAGGCAGAGCCCATCTATGTGACCAGCTATCCTCGTGCCAATGGCAATCACAAGGACGCTAACTGGCGCTTCCCTAAAGGTGAGACCAAGGGCCGTTGCGGTGAGGTGAGCAACATCTATTTCAACAACATTACTGCTACAAGCGAGAATGGATGTTTCGTTGGCGGTGACAAACCAGGTAAGGTGAACAATATCTATTTCAACAAGGTGCGTGTTAACCTGAAGAAACAGACAAGTTTTGAACATGGCTTGTTTGACAAGCGTCCGTGTAAAGGCGAGGGGTTTGTTCGTATGAATTGGGATGAATTGCGCCAAATGGATGTGCCGGTCTACACGGAGAATGCTACAGTCATCGGCATTTAAGGAATAAGCAATGTCTTTTCTTTAACACGTAAAACGTAGAAACAATAATTATTAATAATAAACATTTATCAATTAACCAAAAAAACAAAACATGCTAAACGTACAAAACTTAAAATCAGGAATGATGAAGACAGTGCTCTTCATGTTCTTTATGTTAAGCAGTACCCTGGCATTCGCACAGAATCGGGTGACCGGTGTTGTCGTCGACAGACAAGGTGAACCCCTGATAGGTGTGACTGTCAAGGAAGTTGGAACACAGAATGCAGCCGTGACCGACATCGACGGCCGCTACACCATCAATGTGGAGCGTGGTAGGAGCCTGCAGTTCTCTTACATTGGCTACACTCCGCAGACCGTTACGGTATCTGGTGGCCAGATGAACCTCACCCTTGAGGAAGACAACCAAACTCTGAACGAGGTGGTGGTCGTAGGTTATGGTACCATGCGCCGTAAGGATGTGACCAGCTCAATCACCACAGTGAAGGCTGAAGACCTGAACCGCGGTGTGTTCACCGATCCTGGTCAGATGCTGCAAGGTAAAGTCCCCGGATTGGTAGTTTCTTCTACTGCCGACCCTAACGGTGGTCCTACCATCACCTTGCGTGGTGCTTCTACACTTCGTAATGGTGCCATGTCGCCTTACTTCGTCATCGATGGTATCCCAGGCGTTGACCCCTCTACCGTTGCTCCCGACGATATCGAGTCTATCGACGTGCTCCGCGACGCTACAGCTACAGCCATCTACGGTTCGAAAGCTGCCAATGGTGTGATTATCATCACTACCAAGAAGGGTGAGGAAGACAAGACCAATGTAACTTACAATGGTTACGTTGCCTTCGATAAGATTCTGAATACCTATGACATGTGTACCGCTGATGAGCTGCGCCAGTATGCTAGGGACAATGGTGTTACTCTGAAGGATGGTGGCGCTAACGTTGACTGGCAGGAAGAAGTGCTCCGCACCGGTATCAGCCACAACCATAATGTAAGCATTAGCGGTGGAAACAGCAGAACCAACTACATGATTAGTGGTAACCTTATGAAGCGTGAGGGTGTCATCAAAATGACGGGTATGGATCGTTTGAACCTGCGCTCTCTTGTTTCTACAAAGGTCCTGAAGGATCATCTCACTCTGTCTATGGGTGCGAACATGATGTATGGCAAGCATTTCGGCGTTCCTACTTTTGATAAAGGAGGTTCTGTGCTTGATGCCATGAATTACTACTCTCCCACCAACGCCATCCGGAATGCAGATGGCACTTGGACAACTGGTGCAGGTTCAAAGAACTATAATCCCCTCGCTCTCATGTATGAAGATACTTCAGAGACGATATGGAAGCGCAACCAGTTCATCGCTAAGACCGCTCTTGAACTTTGGAAGGGATTCTTCTGGAATGTGAACTATTCTTGGAGCAACTACCAGAGCACCTATAGCGCATACGATACCCGCCTCTCTCAACTCGAAGGTTACGGAAACTTAAATGGTCAGGCTACCCGTAATACATATTTCGGACGTGAGCAGACCTTTGAGACCTATCTTAACTATGGCTTCAAGGTTGGCAAGAGCAAGTGGGACCTGATGGCAGGTTACAGCTGGGAAGAGAAGAAGAACAACGACGGCTTTGGCCTAAGTACAGCAGGATTCTACAACGATGACCTGACATGGTATAACATGTCGTATGCACAGAGAGTCTATAGGGCTAATGCCGCTTATCCATATGTTGATTCTGGTTATGTTGAGAACATCCGTAACATCTCTTTCTACGGTCGTGTCAATTACTCTTTCGACAGCCGCTATATGTTGCAGGCTACTATCCGTCGAGACGGTTCTTCCGTATTCGGTAAGAACAACCGCTGGGGTACCTTCCCGTCAGTTTCTGCTGCATGGAATATCACAGAAGAGCCTTTCATGAAGAACCAGAATGTCTTCGACAACTTGAAACTCCGTGCCGGTTATGGTATATCTGGTAATGCCATGGGATTCGACGTTTATTCTTCATACAATACTTATGGTGCTACTGGTACATTTACATACGACGGCAAACTGTATCGTACGTATGCTGCTACGAAGAATGCTAATCCTGACCTCAAGTGGGAATCTACAGCCATGTTGAACATCGGTCTCGACTTCGCATTCATGAGAGGACGTGTCAATGGTACCATCGAGGTTTATCACAAGAAGACCAAGGACCTGATCTGGGGTTATCCTGTTTCTACGACGACGTATCCTTACGGTTGGATGGACGCCAATGTAGGTGAGATGACCAATAAAGGTATTGAGCTGACATTGAATCTCGTTCCTGTTCAGACCAAGAACTTCACATGGAACAGCACCATCAACCTGTCGCACAACAAGAATACCGTGGACAAGATGCAGAATGAGACATTCCATACTAAGAATCTGACCCAAGGTGATCCTGATGTTTCTGGCGTATCAGGTGGCGGATATACGCAGAGTATTATTGAAGGTGAGCCTATCGGTACATTCTATACCTATCAGTATGCAGGTACAGTGAACGGACGCTCTGAGTATTATGTGCTCGATGAGAACGGAAACCGCACAGGCCAGACCACCAATAACCCTAGTGAGAAGGATCGCTCTATCACAGGTTGCGCCCAGCCTAAGCTCAACGCAGGTTGGAACAACACGCTTACCTATAAGAACTGGAACCTGAATGCCTTCATCACAGGCGTATTCGGAAATGATGTGTACAACAGCCCACGTGCTCACTACACCAGTGCACAATTGTTCTCTGACGGCAAGAACGTGCTGAAAGAGTTCCTCTCTAACCCTGCAGGCGATGCCTCTGGTTCATTGCCATCAGACCGTTATCTAGAGAAGGGCACATACATCCGTCTGCAGTCTCTCTCTCTGAGTTACACATTCCGTAACTGTTTCAACAACTGGATTCAGGACCTCACTATCTACGGTACAGCCAACAACCTTCTCACCATCAGCAACTATAAGGGTCTCGACCCAGAGGTTAACCTTGGTGGCATTGACCCAGGTATTGACTACCGTTGGAACCGTTATCCGCACACACGTACCTTCATGGTCGGCGTGAAGATCAACTTCGGCGGCGGCAAGGCCCAGAAGAAGGCTGCTCCGCAGTACATCGACAGAGAAGTCATCAAGGAAGTTCCTGTTGTAAAGGAAGTTATCAAGGAAGTTCCTGGCAAGGATAAGGAGACATTCGTCCAGAGCACATATGTGGTAACATTCCCTGTTAACTCTTCTGAGATAAAGAACTTCAGTGAGCTCGACGGCATCAAGAAGGGGGATAACGTTGAGGTGGTGGCTTACGCTTCACCTGAGGGTAACACCGATGCCAACCAGAAGCTTTCACAAGAGCGTGCTGATGCTGTTGCCAAGTATCTGAAGGACAAGGGCGTAAATGTAACACGCATTGTGGCTAAGGGTGCTGATACAACTCATGCTAACCGTATTGCTATCGTGACTGTAAAGTAACAATCATTTAAACAGATTTCAAGCATATGAAACTAAATAAAATCATTCTAACAGCTGGCTTGTTCGCTTTAGCGCTCACTAGTTGCACCGATTTGGATGTCAGTCCAAAATCTCAATATACAGAAGACCCAAGTCAGAATTCTGGTATTGACCCTATGATTGTTGTAGAAGCAAAAATGGCTGATGTCTATAACCACTTGGCAGCTATTTTGGGCCGCCGTTACATGGAGGCACAGTGTCTTGCTTCTGATGAGTTCACCTCTCTTGCTTTCGATGGAGGATACTATGATTCTGGTACTTATGCGCATCAGGCTCTCCATTGCAGCGATCCAACCGATGCCTCTCTCGACTGGTTTTCTGAGGTAACTGCCGGTATTACAAAGGCAAATACCATTCTTGAGGAATTTGCCAGCGGTTCTGCCCAGATGAAAGCCCCTGCCCGTGCCATACGTGCTTTTTACACATGGATTCTGATGGACAGCTTCGGTGATGCACCGATCCTTAAGTCGATTCCTGCAGAGGGTGAGGTTGTACCTCGTTCTCCCCGAAAGGAAGTAGCTGAGTGGATTGAAAGCGAACTCACAGAGATTATTCCTTATCTCACAGAGGATGTTACAGCAAACACTTATGGCAAACCGACCCGTTGGATGGCTCAGGCTCTTCTGGCCAAACTCTATATCAACTGGCCTGTTTACACAACCGTTGGTGTTGAGAACTATGATGCTGCCACCGCAGCCAACCCGAAACTCGATGCTTGTATCGCCGCTTGTGATGATGTGATTAACAGTGGCAAGTTCAATCTGGGTACTGTGGACTATCTGCATAAGTTCTCTTACGACAACGACTGGAAGGTGGGAGACTTTATCTATGCTATGCCCTACGATGCTAACACCCTTACTGGTTTCCAGTATGCCCGTCCCCGCTCGTTCAAGCAGTTGAAGGGTATGGTGCCTAATGTGTATGGTTCTTCTGATGCCTTCACACAGTCGTTTGGCGGTAACATGGTGGTTACTCCTGAGTTTGCTAAGCTCTTCAGCCTGCAGGGCGACATCCGTAACCTCTGCATCTTGCGTGGTGACGTGTTCATTCGCGATGCCAAGACACTGCGCCCGACTTCTGAGCCATTCATGTATAAAGGCAAGCAAGTACATTTCACTGAAAATATCACGCTCAAGAAGCAGGATAATACCATCGACGTTGGTAATGACGACAATGCCATTCAGCAGGGCTGCCACTCCATCAAGTGGTTCATCGTACCTGCCGACTACAACAACGGCCGTAACCAGTCGAACGACCTGCCGCTCTTCCGCTTTGCCGATATTCTGCTGATGAAGGCTGAGGCTCTTGTACGTCTCGGACAGAGTGGTGCCAAGGATCTCTTCAACCAGATTCGTAAGTATGCCGGTGCACCTGAGATTGCTGGCGAGCCTTCGCTCGAGGATATCTATCAGGAGCGCGGTCGTGAGTTCTTCGATGAGAACTGGCGTCGTAACGACATGATTCGTTTTGGTCACTTCGAGGATGAGTTCTTCCCACACTACAAGAACTTCCCCGATGCCAACTTCGACAAGCGTCATCGCATCTTCCCCGTTGAGCAGGAAATGCTTGACTTGAATCCAGGTTGGGTTCAGAATCCTGGTTACTAAACCAAACAATCGTTGGCTAAAGTAACGCTTTGGCTGATGAGATATACCGGCGGAGTCGTCCCAATGATGGTGGACGGCTCCGCCCTCGTTTGTAAATAGGTAATACTAAGTGAGCCCGGCATCAGGAAACACTTACCGTTTCGTAGAGTTCACTTCTGTTTTTCCAGAGAGTTCCTCCAGTTTCGTAGAGAGCTCTTCCATCTTCGTAGAGAGCCCTTCCAGCTTTCTGGAGAGCTCTTCCAGTACATCCAAATACCGCTCTTTGATTCGTGTTTTCTAATTGGTGCCTGATTAGGTTGTAACTGATAGACTAATTAAGTTCGAGTTAATGCCTGATTACACTCTAATTGATGCCTGATTGAGACTTAATAAATGCCTAATTAGAGGATAGTTAGGCATTAATTGCAATTTGACGTGTCAGAAGTTTTTGTTTCAGGTGGATAATGTGGGAAAAAACGCGAGCGTGGCACATGACTTATGTGTGGTTGATGAAAGTAAAAACGGGGGGTTAATGGTTGTTAATCTTAACAAGATACGGACGTTGTTGGAAAACATTTTGTATATTTGCAATCATGAGAAAAAGGATGTTTTTGTTTTTGGCTTTTCTGCCGTTGATGGTTTGTGCCCAACACTGGCAGTATGTGGATCCGCGAATAGGCAGCGTGGGAGTGGGGCGCACATTCCCAGGTCCGTCGATGCCTTATGGCATGTGTAAACCAGGTCCTGACTGCACCGTAAGGCCGAATGCCGGATGGGCTCCCATGCCAGAGGTGGTGACAGGCTTCTCGCAGACTCATGTCAGCGGTACCGGCGGGGGGCAGAAATACGGGAACATATTGATACAGCCGATTCTCGGTAACGAGTCAGCACGCCAAGGCAACGACTATTCGCAGAAAAGAGCGTCGGAGAAGATAGAACTCGGCTATTATACTACGACATTCGAGAATGGCATCCGTACGGAGATAACCACAGCAGAGAGATGCTCGTACTATCGGATACATTACCCGTCGGCAGGAGCGCTGCTGATAGATGCAACTCATTATCTGGGTAAGAATCCTGTTCCCGACCTGCGCGAACAACAGCAGTTTGTTGGGGCAGAGACCGAGGTGGTTAGCAATCACGAGGTAATAGGCTATTCCAGAATCAGGGGAGGGTGGAATAATGGCGATGCATATACCGTGTACTTCTGTCTGCGGACCGACAAGCCCTTTAGCAAAACGGAGCATGAAAACGTAGTGTCTTTTACTGATTCTGTTGTGAATATCAAGGTCGGAATATCGTATGTAAGCACCCGGCAGGCCCGCAGGAATATCCCCGATTGCGATTTCGACGCACAACTGATGAAACTGCATGAGAGTTGGGAACACCTGCTGAGTCGTATTGACATTGGAGGTACCGAGCGGCAGAAACGCATGTTCTACACGGCTCTCTATCACACCATGATCATGCCTGTCGACAAGACTGGCGAGAACCCGAAGTGGACAGAGAAGCCTTATTATGATGATTACTATGCTATCTGGGATACCTATCGCACCAGCACGCCTCTTATCACGCTGATTGATGAGCGAAGAGAGGCTGATATCGTGAATGCCTTGCTCAACATCTACAAGCGCGAAGGCTATATGCCCGATGCGCGTAGCGGTGATTGCAATGGCAGGACGCAAGGCGGATCGAACGCCGATGTGGTGATTGCCGATGCTTTTGCGAAGCAGGTGGGGGGAATTGACTATGATTTTGCCTTGGAAGCCATGTTGAAAGACGGTGAGGCCGATCCCGGTGCTGACCATGAGAAGCATGGCCGTGGTGGTCTGAACGAGTATCTGAAGTTAGGATACATTCCATACGGTATCGACAGAGCAGGCAACAGGACGATGGAGTATGCCTACGATGACTATTGCATTGCGCAGGTGGCAAAGGGACTTGGCCGCACCGACGTATACGACCGCTATATGAAGCGGTCGGAGAACTGGAAGAACCTGTGGCGCGGCGATTACGAGTGGGGAGGCATGCGTGGCTTTATTATGCCTCGCTCGGCATCGGGCGAATGGATGGATAGTGTGCCTTGGGGACATTCCAAGGTATTCACACCGAAGATTCCCTATACACCGATAACGAAAGTGGCACCGTGGTATCTGCCGTGGTGGTCAACCTTCTTCTATGAGGCGCTGTCGGCAGAATACTCGTTGAGCGTTCCCCACGATGTTCCGGCATTGATAGATCTGTGTGGCGGTTCCGATGCTTTCCGCCGCAGGCTGGACACATTTTTCGATGAGGGACATTACAACGTGCAGAACGAGCCATCGTTTCTTACTCCCTGCCTGTATCATTGGATTGGCCGCCCAGACTTGAGTGTAAAAAGGGTGCAAGGAATTGTGGAAAAAAGCTATAGCGACGCGCCCGACGGACTACCCGGCAACGACGATTCGGGCTCAATGTCGTCGTGGCTGGTCTTCCACATGATGGGATTCTATCCCAATGCCGGCCAGTCGTACTATATGCTGCTGGCGCCAATGGTTCCCGAATATACGTTGAGCTTGTGCAACGGGCGGCAGCTGCATGTGGTGAAGAAGGGACAGGGCGACCGTGTGAAGGGCATCCTGTTGAATGGCAACGAGATAACCGATGCCCGTCTGGAGCATAAACAGCTGATGGAGGGAGGCGAACTGGTGTTCCTCATGGCAAAAGAGAAACCTCAGAAAGTGCGCTTGGTGGCTCCCAAGACCGTTCGTGGCGGTGAAAGGAAACTTCCTATGCCGTTTGCCAGCTATGACTACCACTTCACGTTGAACCGTCAGTTCCGCACCTGGCCCGTGAAGATGGGGTGGGAGGGCGACACATTGCTGCTCACCTGCAAGGAGGCCGTTTATCTGATTCCGCGCCATGAGGTGGAAAACTCAGATAGTTTTTGCTGGCTCATTCCGGCTGACAGGGCTCTATATAATAAGGTGAAGGGTACGTTCGGCTTCATCTCGCAGCGCGCCATGCGCGAGTTGCAGCAGAAAGGATGGTTTGTTTACGATACGATTACGTGGCGGAAGACCGACGAGAACGCTGAGACCATTCATGTCGTGGCAGATATCGACCGCACCGAGATGTGGATATCAAAGACTGAAAAACTGCCCATCGTGCTGCAAATGAGTCGTAACCCGCTGGGAATAGACTGGCGGGTAGAGTGAAGAATGTCGTTGTGAGATTCTTCCAGATTCTGTGAAATAAGATGAGAGTTACTTCTGAAGACCGTTGTATTTCCCCAGCAGGCCTTTCACCAGCTTGCCATATTTCTTGATGACATCGTCGGGCCAGGGACCAGTAGCTGTGGCACGGGGAAGAAGCATGGAGCAGGTCTCGTCTTTATCGGACAATGACCAGCAAATCCAGCTGATTTTCAGCTTTTCCATGCGGTCAATCCATAGTTGTTCTGATTCAGCATCAAGGCGTCCATTACCCGATGCCTCGCATGCTCCAGACTCAGAAACGAATACGGGAATGCCTTTTTCTACTGCCTTTTCCATACGGTCGCGAAGATACTCTCCGTGGGTAGCTGCATAGAAATGAACGGTGTACATCAGATTGTTGATGCCTTGAATCGGGCTGTCCGCAACGATATGAATGTCCTGGTCCCAGTGCGGGCAACCCATGAGAATGACGTTGTCGGGGTCGTATTTGCGAATTTCGGCACTAACAGTCTTACAATACTGCTTCAAGCTTTCCCAACTATCCTCAACGGGTTCGTTGTATAGCTCATAAATCACATGAGGATACTTGCCATATTTCTGTGCCATGCGTCCGAAAAACTCCACCGCCTTCTGCGTGTGCATTTCATGAGAATGCCAGTCGATGATGACATAGATATTGTTCTTAATGGCCGCGTCGACTACCTTTTCTATACATTGAATGGCAAACTCGGGATTATCCAGATAGTTGTCCTCAACGGTAGTGACACCCATGGCTGCGCGCACAACCGTAGCGTGCCAGTCATTCTTCAATGTGCAGACTGCCTTCTTGTTGTAGAAACGCGGCCAGATGTTATGCCATCCAAAGCTGACACCACGCAAAACCACAGGATTTCCCTGTTGGTCGCATAGTTGCGTTCCCTTCACTTGCAGTTGTCCCCATTGCTTTACCGGGGCCACTTGTTTTGCGCTCATTGCTAACGAGCAAATCATGAGCGATATAGCTAAAAGCAGTCTCTTCATGGCTGGCTGTGTGTTGGTTGGTTCCGTCTAGAAAGCAGTTATTGCATAGAGATAAACGGCAGCGGCAGGTATAGCCATTAGTGATGAGTCGAAGCGGTCGAGCATGCCGCCGTGACCTGGCAGAATGTTGCCACTGTCCTTGATGCCCAATGTGCGCTTGAAAAGGCTTTCCACCAAGTCGCCCCAAGTGCCGAATACCACAACCACAAGTCCCAAGCCAATCCACTGCAGGGGTGACAGCTGGGCGGTAATGGGTGACAACTGGCTGATGATATAGGCGGCTATGGCCACAAACACAGCTCCGCCAATGCTTCCTTCCCAGCTTTTGCCTGGAGAGATGCGCGGAAACAGCTTGTGCTTGCCCAGCAGCGAACCGGCACAGTAGGCACCCGTGTCGTTAATCCAAAGGAAGATGAACACGCTCAGGGGGATCACGTAGTTGTAGTGTATGTCGCCTTCTTTGTCGCCCATGAATGCCAGCACATTAATCAGCGAGAAGGGAAGGGCGATATACATCTGCGAGAGCGTGGTGTAAGCCCAGTTATTGATAGGATTCTTCTGTTTCAGATAAAGTTCGCTGATGAACAGGTATACAATGGTGAACAAATAGGCAAAAAATACGGCACTATGCACGATACCGCTGCAGAATCCATACATGGAAAGGAAAAACCATACGCCTGCCACCGTGCAGATGACGCGGTTGATGGTGGTGTCTTCCACATGTTGATTCACGAGTCCGGTAAACTCCCAGATGGTAAGTCCTGTGACCAATGCAAACAACACGGCCATGGCCACGGGATTCAGAAAACTGGTCACGATGGCAGCCACGAAAATGACGCCCGTGATGGTTCTTACGATGAAGTTGTTCATGCCTTATCTCCTTCTTTGTTTTCTTCCTTCTCCTTTTGCTCCAGCTCTTTGGCACGCTCCTCTGCCATACGCTCAGCTAAAGCGCGCTCGTTCTCCTCGATGATCTCCTGAGAGCGGCTCACCCATGGGCGCTTGCCAAAGATCTCCTCTACATCATTAGAGTAGATGACCTCACGGCTAATGAGCAACTCTGCAAGGCGGTTGTGGCCTTCCTTGTGCTCAATCAGCAACTGCTTGGCACGGTCGTACTGCTCGTTAATCATTTTGAGAACCTCTTCATCGATGATGCGGGCGGTTGTCTCGGAATAAGGTTTCTGGAAACTGTATTCCTGATTGTTGTAATAACAGATATTGGGCAGTTTGTCACCCATGCCGGCAAAGGCAATCATGCCGTATGCACTCTTGGTGGCACGCTCCAGATCGTTCATGGCTCCTGTAGAGATGTGGCCAGTAAACAATTCCTCAGCGGCACGGCCTCCCAGCAACGAGCACATCTCGTCGAGCATCTGCTCTTTGGTAGTAATCTGTCGCTCCTCGGGCAGATACCAGGCTGCACCCAGTGCACGGCCGCGTGGCACGATGGTCACTTTCACCAGTGGAGCGGCGTGCTCGCAGAACCAAGAGATGGTGGCATGACCGGCCTCATGCAATGCTATTGAGCGTTTCTCCTCGGCCGTCATCACTTTGGTCTTCTTCTCCAGACCGCCAATGATACGGTCTACGGCATCGAGGAAGTCCTGTTTTCCAACAGCTTTCGCATTCCTTCGTGCAGCTATCAGAGCTGCCTCGTTACACACGTTGGCGATATCGGCACCAGAGAATCCTGGCGTCTGGCGTGACAAGAAATCTATGTCCACAGTCTTGTCTATCTTGATAGGCTTCATGTGTACTTGGAAAATCTCCTTTCGCTCGGTCAGGTCAGGCAAGTCGACATGTATCTCACGGTCGAAACGTCCCGCACGAAGCAAAGCCGAGTCGAGCATATCCACACGGTTGGTGGCAGCCAGGATAATCACACCGCTGTTTGTGCCGAAACCGTCCATCTCGGTGAGCAAGGCATTAAGTGTATTCTCTCGCTCATCGTTGCCACCCATTGCAGGATTCTTTGAACGGGCGCGGCCAACAGCGTCAATCTCGTCGATGAAGATAATGCAGGGGGACTTTTCCTTGGCTTGGCGGAACAGGTCGCGTACGCGGCTGGCACCTACGCCAACGAACATCTCAACGAAATCGGAACCACTCATCGAGAAGAAAGGAACTCCTGCCTCACCTGCAACAGCTTTGGCCAACAATGTTTTTCCTGTTCCCGGAGGACCTACCAACAGCGCTCCCTTGGGAATCTTACCTCCCAGGTCGGTATACTTTTGCGGGTTCTTCAGAAACTCAACGATCTCCTGTACTTCCTGCTTGGCGCCGGCCTGGCCTGCAACATCCTTAAACGTGATGCCCAGCTCGCCGCCTTTCTCATACATCTTGGCCTTGCTCTTGCCCACATTGAACACTCCGCCGGCACCTCCACCACCTCCGCTCATGCGGTTCATGATGAAGAACCAGAAAAGGATAATCAGGGCAAAAGGAACGATATTCAGCAGCAGATTCATGAAATCGCTGCCCGATTTGTTCTCATAGCTCAGCGTACCGGTGAATTTTCCTTCTTGTTTCTTGGCCAGCAGATACTCCTCGACCTTGTCAACAGAGCCGAAAGTAACATCAAGGAAAGGATCGGGACCGACTTCTTTAGCCGATGCCTTAAATACTTCGCGTATGTTTTTCGGGTTGACATACATCTTCAGTTTCCTGTCCTGAGAGTTGATAACAACCTTGGTGGCATAACCTTTATCAACAAATACCCGGAAGCTATCGTATGTTGCCGGGCGTGTCACGCTGCCGCCTACCTGCCCGTTGCTCGAGAAGTAGATGGCGATAAGCGCAATCAGCGCCAGACCGTAGATCCAGTTCATATTGAATCTCGGCATCTTCGGCATGTTATTGTTGTCGTTCTTTTTTTCCATTGCTCAATTTTTTGATTTCAATTCTCAATCCAGATCGGGAATATGTGTAACGTTGGCATCTTGCCAAAGATTCTCCAGATTGTAGTATTCACGTACATCAGGCAGGAAGATATGAACCATCACATCGGTATAGTCCATGGCTATCCACTGCGCATTCTCACGCCCTGCCACACGTACTGGTTTCTCACCGTTGTTGATACGGGCAAATTCCTCCACCGAGTCGGTGATGGCATCTACCTGTGTGGGTGAATTACCCTGACAAATGACGAAATACTTGCAGATGGCTCCGTCGAGTTTGCTCATGTCCACGACTACAATACTCGAGCCTTTCTTCTCTTGAATCCCTTTAACGATGGTTTCTACTAGCTTTTTTGTTTGATCCATTCAAATATTTATTAATAATGTGTACAAAGGTACTGCAAACCAAACGAACTACAAAATAATCATCGATTAATTTGATTTTTTTTATAAAAAAGTTTGGTAGTTCCAAATTTCTTTGTACCTTTGCACCCGCTATTCAGTTATCAAGGTGATGACGATAGCGGACATTGGGGTATGGTGTAATGGTAACACTACAGATTCTGGTCCTGTCATTCTTGGTTCGAGTCCGAGTACCCCAACAGAAAGGCGAAGCATTCAGGTGCTTCGCTTTTTTTGTTCTCTACAGGTGTGGTTGTAAAAAAGCGCTGTCCGCATTGGTGGTTTGTGTTTTTTTTCTTAATTTTGCAACATCTTGAAAACATTATGGTGAAACACATGAAAATGCATTTTGAATTGATTTCTTTGCTATTGGCGGTCATACCACTGACAGGCAATGCTCAGGTAGATGAGATGACGCGCGAGGGAATGGCGCGTATGTCATGTACGAGTATTATGGTTGGAAAGAAAGCGTCGGTCGACGGCTCGGTCATCACCTCTCATACGTGTGACTCTTGGTATCGCACATGGATGGAGATGGTGCCTGCTAAGGACTATAAGAATGACACGATAACGGCTGTATATACGGGCAGAATGCACACGCAGTCGTCTGCCGATAGTACAAAAATGTATCGAAAGGGTGTTGTTCCGCAGGTACGCCACACGTATCGTTACCTCGATACAGCCTATCCGTGTCTGAACGAGAAGCAGTTGGGTATCGGTGAAACCACAATAACGGGCCGAAAGGAACTGAAGAACCCCGAGGGAATGTTCATGATTGAGGAGTTGGAGCGTCTGGCGCTCGAACGTTGTTCCACTGCTCGCGATGCTATCAGGCTGATGGGCGACTTGGTGAAGAAATATGGTTATGGCGACAGTGGCGAGTGCCTGACGGTTGCTGACAAAAACGAGGTGTGGATATTCGAGATTTTCGGTGAAGGACCGAAGAAGATAGGAGGAGTATGGGCTGCCGTTCGTATTCCTGATGACGAGATTGCGGTCTCAGCCAATATCTGCCGCATATCGAAGATTGACGTCAATGACACGGAGAATTACATGTACTCAGACAATTTGTTCGATGTGGCGCGCAAACTGAAGTTGTGGGACGGCAAGGAAGAGTTTTGCTTTTGGAAAGTATTCAGTGGAACGAACTATTCAAAAGAGGTGAAGAACTATAGTGTTCGCGAGCATTTCATCATGAACGCGTTGGCTCCTTCTAAGCATCTCAGCGACCAAGTTGAGAATCTCCCATTAAGTGTGAAACCCGACAAGAAAGTAAGTGTGGAGGATGTGATGCGCCTTTTGGGTAGTTATTATGAGGGAACAGCCAAAAATCTGAGCTACCGCCACAAGATACCCAATCCTAAGCGCAAGGATAAGGATGGCAAATTGGTGGAGAATGAGCCCGACAGCGTGGTCTCTCCCTACTCAAATCCATGGATGCGACCCGACGAAATCAATATGTACTATGCCATGGGTGATTCGGTCATGAAGAATATCCGCACGGTGAGCGTGCCGTGGTGTGCTTATAGTACGGTCATTCAGTTGCGCTCATGGTTGCCTGATGAAGTGGGTGGCGTGGCCTGGATAGCACTTGACAACCCGGGAGAGAGCCCTCGCTTCCCAGTTTTTGCGGGTACGACACAACTACCGAAACTGTTAGCGACTTGTGGCCAGCATGTCGATCGCGATGATGCAGCCATTTGGCATTATCGTAAGGCCAACCGCCTTGCTACCGTCAGATGGGGAACCTATCGCAAGACGCTTGAGCCTGCTCGCGACTATTTCATTGAGAAAGGCATGCGTGAACTGCCGTTTGTGGAGCAGACATGGCAGAAACTACAGAAAGAAAATCCCCAAAAAGCACAGAGAATGCTGAATGGATATACCGCAGATTTCTTTGGAGCGACCATCGCCAAGTGGGACGAGATGGCACGTTATCTGTGGCGTCAGACATGGACCGGATTCTAGATGTTCCGTAAATAATGAAATGGGCAGGCCTGATGGCCTGCCCACTTACGTTTTTTAGGTTAATTGCTATTAGTCATTATGATTCTTGTTCGCGGTTTTCCGCGTCAATAGCCTTGATTTTTTCGCGTACGAGATTCATGTCATCCTTCAGCTTCTGCACCTTACGGTTCATCTCGTCAATCAGACTGCTGCCCTTCTTCGACGATGCATTCAGGAATCCGAGGTTGTTCTCGTAAGTCTGTATCTCCTGCTTGAGATTCTCATACTGGCGGAACAGACGTGCACGCTCGTTGTCGAGTGCGTCCTCACCACGCTTGGCCATATCTTTCAGGTTGTTCTTGAAACTGTCCAGACGACGGCGTGCCGTAGAGATATTGAGGTCTTTATACAGTTTGTCGAGCACAGCATGATACTCCTTATAAAGCTTATCCTTCTCCTTATATGGTACGTGACCAATTGACTGGTAATCGTCAACAAGTTTCTGAACAGCTTCCTGGGCGTTAGCACCAGCCTCTTCAGCGACAGCTTTCAACTGAGCGATAATATCGCGTTTCTTGGCAAGGTTGGCATGCTCCTCACTGCGGGTGCCGGCGTTAGCGGCATTGCGTGCCTCGAAGAACTTGTTGCATGCGGTGAGGAAATCGTTCCACAACTGATCGCCAAGTTTCTTGGGTACCATTCCGATGGTTTTCCATTCCTTCTGCAGCGCAATGAGCTTGTCACTTGTGGATTTCCAGTCGGTGCTGTCCTGCAGGGCCTGTGCTTGCATAACCAGGGCGCGTTTCTTTTCGGCATTCTCTGCAAAGCGGCTCTTCAGATCCTTGAAGAACTGAGCCTTACGGCCGAAGAAATCATCGCATGCGGCACGGAAACGCTCGAAAATCTTCACGTTCATCTTTTGCGGAGCAAATCCGATGGTCTTCCATTCAGCCTGAATCTCCATTATCTCGCGTGTGCGTTTCTCCCAGTCACCAGCTCCTTTATTCTCCTGCTGGGCGATAGCCTCTACTTTCTCGCAAAGGGCGGTCTTGCGAACCAGGTTGTCTTCCTCTTTAGCCCGCAGGCTTTCGAAGTGCTGCTGATGGCGCTTGTTCACCACTGTTGACGCAGCCTTGAAGCGAGTCCAAATCTCCTCGCGCTGCTCTTTGGCTACAGGGCCAATCTCGCGATACTCCTGATGCAGTTTCTGCAGCTGATGGAAGGCACTGATTACATCATTCTCCTCAGCCAATTTCTCGGCAGCCTCGCACAGACGGGTCTTCAGTTCCAAGTTCTTGCGGAAGTCGTATTCGCGGGCCTCACTATTCAGTTTCAGCAGGTCGTAGAACTGCTCGACATACAACTGGTAGTTACGCCATAGCTCGTTGGCTTTTTCTGCGGGTACAGCCTTGATCTCTTTCCACTCGGCCTGCAGTTTCTTAAAGTCCTGATATGATTTGTTGGCTTCCTCGGGCGAGGTCACCATGGTCTTTATCTGTTCAATGATGTTGAGCTTTCTCTTCAGGTTTTCCTGCTTCTCAGCCTCTTGCTCCATGAAGAGCTTAGCCCGCTTCTCCTTGATAATCCCCATTTCGGCTTTGAATGCCTCCTCTTCCTCGTCGGGCAGAACCACAAATTTCTCGGGATCGCCACCTGCGTCAAGGTATTCTTTCTGCTTGGCATCGCGCTCGGCAATGTGCAGTTTGTAGAACAAAGTCTTCAAGTGGTCTACCTCTTCCTTCACAGGATTCTCATCACCGTGGGCAATTTCCTTTACTCTTTCGAGTATCTCATGCTTGGTTTTGTAGACTTTCTTGGGTTCTTCGTCTTGTCCTGCTTCCTCCTCGGCTGCAACTTCTTCCTCCTTGGCTGGTTCTTCTTCCACGGATGCTTCGGCAACAGTTTCCTCCACGACAGGTGCTTCAGCTTCTTCAGCTGGTGCCTCTGTCTCTGCCACAGGTGCTTCTTCCACCTCAGCAGGAGCCTCTACCGTTGGTTCTTGGGTTGCAGTTTCTTCTTTTTGGGGTTCTTCTGCAGGAACGTTTTCTACTTCAGAAGCTGCTTCGTTGACAACTTCCTCTACCTTTGTTTCTTCTGTCTGAGCCTGTTCAAGGGCATTCTCTAGAGAGTCCATCATTTCACTGTTTTTAGTTTATGACTAAGGTCTATACACACTTATAATTTGCAAACTTACGTAAAAAAAACGAAAAAACCAATTTTTTCCGTCTTTTTTTACGAGTTTTCTGCTAAATCAGTCTCTTGTAACGTAAAAACAGCCATGTGAGGGCGCTTCCGCCAATCGAAATGATGAGTGCAACAATGAATCCAAGGTTGCTGTTTTCCATTCCGTTTACGAGGTTCATACCGAACAGTCCGGCCACCAATGTGGGGAACATCATGATGATGGTCACCACGGTGAGCGTTCGCATCACATTGTTCATGTTATTGTTAATGATGCTCGAATATGTGTCCATGGTCGACTCAAGAATGTCGGAATAGATACTGGTTGTCTCGCGGGCCTGCGTCATCTCAATATTTACGTCTTCAATGAGGTCGGCGTCCAGCTCGTCCACCTGCAATTTGAACTTCAGTTTCTGCAACAGGTTCTCGTTTCCACGAATAGAAGTGTTGAAGTAGGTGAGTGAGTCTTGCAGCCTTGACAATCCGATCAGGCTTTCGTTGTCCACGTTATGATCAAGGTTGCGCTTGGCCTTCTCGATGAGCGTGTTGATCTGTTTCAGCCGTTTCAGATACCATACGGCACTGGAGAGGAACAATCTGAAAATCATGTCCACATAGTCGGTAAATCCCTCGCCTCGTTTCTGGTGGAATGAGACGAAGTCAATCATCATGTTCGTCTCGTAATAGCAGACCGTGATGGTCACGTCCCGTTTGTGGATGATACCGAGCGGAACAGTGGTATAGGGGGTACGCGAGCGTATTTCCTTCACATACGGTATGCGAAGAATGATGAGCATCCATCCGTCGTCGTACTCATAACGGGCACGCTCGTCGGTATCGCTGATATCGGGAAGGAAATAATCGGGAATGTTGAATCGCTCTTCCAGCATGCGCTGGTCTTCCTCTGTTGGACACGTTACCTGTATCCAGCAGTTAGGCTGCCACTCGTCGAGCATCTTCAGGCCGCCTGTTGTGTTCCAATATGTCTTCATTGGCTAATCCTTTTTGTCCTCGTCATGCTCCCTGCGATGGAGCTTTTGAGGAAAGTGAAAAACTATCAGCGGCAAAGGGATTAGCAGCCTTGCCACTATCCCCCGCCTAGTAATTGCTACTATCCGCCGGGTAATCGTCCATAATTGAATGAATAATTTTGGTTTTACGGCTGCAAAGGTAAGAAAAAAAATCGAGAATGGTTGCTTTTCACACCAAAAATTTGTATCTTTGCGTTGGGAAACAGTTTTTTCTTTGTTTCCTATCATTTGTCGTGGAGACCTTTCTTTTTATTCTCTCGCTTGAGTGAAAGCAGTCTCTCACTGTAGTGATAGGGTCCTCTCACTGTAGTGATAGGGTCCTCTCACTGTAGTGATAGCAATCTCTCACTGTAGTGATAGACTCTGAATGATGCCTTTTTGTACCTTCCCAAGGCCTTTCTTGTACCATTATAATTCATTGATTGTACCTTTACAGGTCATTGAATGTACCATAGCCGGGGCTTACAGATAGATAGAGCAGGCAAAAAAAGAAGCTAGGATAAGCTGGACTTTTGTTGGAAAAGGCTGGGGAAACACTCTAAAAAATCAAGAGCTTTCCCAAACCTTTTCCAGTTTGTCCCAAAGCTTATCCTAGTGAATTTCAGATAGGTTCATCTGCTCTGTCACCGTTATTTCACGGGGGCATCGAGCATAACCTTCTTCAACAGAGTCCAGAACGGCTCGACAGTGGCGTAGAGCGCACGCTCGGTAGTCGTGTGCGGGCTGCGGATTGTCGGACCAAGGCTCACCACATCGAGGTGAGGATACTTGCCAAGAATCACAGAGCACTCAAGTCCTGCATGGTCTACCTGGATGATGGCATCTTCGCCGAACAGCTCCTTGTACTCTTTCATCAACAGATTCAGAATCTCTGACTGTGGGTTCGGGTCCCAACCGCCGTAGCTTCCGGCAGTCTCCACCTTCATTCCGGCCATGTTGAAGCAGCTCTCCAGAGTCTTCACGATATAGTCCTTCATGTCCTCGCGACTCGAACGGGCCAGAACTTTCAGCGAAGCCTTGCCGCCCTCGATGTCGATAATGGCCAGGTTTGAGCTGGTTTCCACTACGTCGGGATAGCTGGGAATCATGCGAAGCACACCGTTGTGGCAGCCATAGATGGCGTTGATGAGGTTGTCCTGAATCTCAACGGGAACCTCCATCTTCGGAGTCTCGACATCCTCAGCGAAGAACTCGATACCGCTCTCGATGTTCTTATACTCGTCGACGAAGTCTTCTTTCCAGTCGGCAACCAGTTCTTTCAGCGCCTCTACATTCTCCTTCGGCAGTGTGAGCACCACTTCAGCCTTGAAAGGAATAGCGTTGCGCATGTTGCCTCCGTGCCAGCTGGCCAGACGTGCCTCACACTCTTCAATGGCCTCGCGAACGAAACGCACCATCAGTTTGTTGGCATTGCCTCGTCCCTCGTGAATCTCCAGACCAGAGTGTCCGCCACGGAGTCCTTTCAGAGTCACCTTGACTGCTGCGTCCTCGGGATCGGTCTCTACTTCCTTATAGTCCAATGTGCCAGTAATATCGATACCACCGGCACTGCCAATCACGAACTTACCCCATGTCTCAGAGTCGAGGTTCAGCAGGATGTCGCCGTTCAGCTCACCACCGGGCAGTGCGTTAGCGCCAAACATACCCGTCTCTTCGTCGGCGGTAATCAATGCTTCCACGGGTCCGTGCTGCAGGTCTTTTGCCTCCATAACAGCCAAAATGGCAGCTACTCCCAGACCGTTGTCGGCGCCCAAAGTGGTATTGTTAGCCTTTACCCATTCGCCGTCAATCCATGTCTCAATAGGATCGGTTTCGAAATTATGCTTGCTCTCGGGTGTTTTCTGCGGCACCATATCCATGTGTGCTTGCAGGATAATGCCCTTCCGGTTTTCCATTCCCGGTGTAGCCGGTTTGCGCATGACGATGTTGTTGCCCTCGTCTTTGAAGGCCTCTACGCCAGCCTGCTTGGCAAAGTCAAGCAAGAACTGCTGTATTTTCTCCAGATGTCCGCTAGGACGTGGAACTTGCGTCAGTGCATAGAAGTTCTTCCAGATGCACTGTGGGTTTAGGTTTTTCATTTCTGTCATCATATTAATATTTTAAAGGTTAAGAAATTGATGTTCTCTTTTTCGTGAAAGCCAATGCTATCAATGCGTAAATACCCAGCAGAATGACCAGCATGGTCTGTATGGTATGAACGATCAGAACGAAATACAGGGCTTGTACATCTGCGACTCCATAGAGGATAAGCATCGTTTTCACCGCGAAATGCCATGGTCCGGCACCATTTGGGGTGGGAACGATAACCGCAATACTTCCGACGATAAAGGTTACCAGTGCGCACATGAGTCCCAAATGAGCAGTGAAGTCGAAGCAGAAGAATGTCAGATAATAATGAAGGAAGTAGCTACCCCAGATGGCCAGTGTGTAAAAGGCAAACAACCACTTGTTGCGCACACCTTTGAGCGAGATGATGCCTTGCCAAATGCCGTGCAGAGCATCCTTTACCTTATTATATATTGATAGCTTCCGCAGCAGAAAGTATCCTAACAACAAGATCGCCGCCAGGCAAATCAGCGTTACCAACCATCCGGCAGCGGAGAATTTGCTGATGATACTGTCGATGCTGGTTCCCGTCTCATCGAAGAAGTGTGCAAACACTCGTATTTGCAGCAATAGGGTCAATCCCGTAATCACCATGACCAGCAGCGTGTCGATAGCCCGTTCGGTAACAACCGTACCCAAAGCCTTGGGAAAAGAGACGCCGTCGTAGCGTTTCAGCACACCGCAACGAGTGAACTCTCCAATGCGGGGAATGACAAGACTGGCCGCATACGACAGAAAGATGGAGTGGATACTGGTCGTTGTACGTGGATGCTCGTCCACTGGTTCCAGTGTCTGATGCCATCGCCATCCGCGGAACATCTGTGCTAAAATGCCAAATGGGAATGAGAGCAGCATCCATGTCCAGTTCATTTCCTCCATCAGCACATGCTTGATTTGTTGGAAGTCAAAATCCCGGTACATCCAATAAAGAATGGCACCACCAAGCAACAGAGGCAGTGCAATCTTCAGAATGCTGTCGAACGTTTTTTTCATACAGAATGCAAAGTTAGTTCAATTTAGGCGTATTACAAAATAAAAAAGTTAAATTTTAATTGCTTTGTTCGGTCTTTTAATCTATTTTTAAAGATAACACTCCATATCAAAATTGTGAAAGGTGTTTTCTTTAGCAATGCAATACATGAATGAAGAGCTATGCGAAAAAGAAGGCGGACAGTCAAAAAACTCATTTCCTGATTTTCATTTCTCATTTTTAAATAGTATCTTTGCAGACATGAAACAAGTAAGACCCAAGAAAAACCTTGGTCAGCATTTTCTGACCGACCTTGATATAGCCAGCCGCATTGCCGATACGGTGGATGCATACCCCGATGTGCCCGTGTTGGAGGTAGGACCTGGCATGGGCGTGATGACTCAGTTTCTGGTTGAGAAACCACGGCCCTTGAAGGTTGTCGAGATCGACCGCGAGAGCGTTGCCTACCTGAACGAGCATTTCCCGCGATTGCGCGAGAATATTCTTGGCGAGGATTTTCTGCGGATGGACCTCAACAACGTATTTGACGGGCAGCAGTTCGTGCTCACAGGTAATTATCCCTATGATATATCATCCCAGATTTTCTTCAAAATGCTCGACAATAAAGACCTCATTCCGTGCTGTACGGGTATGATTCAGCGTGAGGTGGCTCTGCGGATGGCCTCCAATCCAGGCACGAAAGCCTATGGTATCCTGAGTGTGCTGATCCAGGCCTGGTATGATGTGGAGTATCTCTTCACCGTCGACGAGCATGTGTTTAATCCGCCCCCCAAGGTGAAATCTGCGGTCATACGCATGACCCGTAATGCCGTGACCGACCTCGGATGTGACGAGAAGTTGTTCCGGAGGCTGGTAAAGACAGTCTTCAACCAGCGCCGAAAGATGCTGCGCGTCAGCCTCAAACAGATGTTTAATAGTGAGACTCAGCCACGGCAGGGCTTCTATGAGCAGGAGATTATGACTCGGCGGCCCGAACAACTTACTATTCAGCAATTTGTCGAGTTGACGAATATGGTGGGCGAGGAACTGAAAACTGACAGACTCTAAACTATAATCAAAGAAGATGACTAAAAAAGAAACCTACGAGGAGGTAATTCCTCAGATACGTTCGCTTATCAGTGGTGAAACCGACGAGATTAGTGTGATGGCCAATGTGGCAGCCGTGTTGCACACCACATTCGATGAGTTTTTCTGGACGGGATTCTATCTTGTTCGCGAGGGAGAACTGCGGCTTGGTCCTTTCCAAGGCCCTTTGGCCTGCATGCATATCCAATACGGACGTGGTGTTTGTGGAACGGCATGGAAAGAGGCACAGACGCAAGTGGTTCCCGACGTAGAACTGTTTCCAGGACACATTGCCTGTTCGTCGTTGAGCCGCTCGGAGATTGTTGTTCCAGTAAAGAACGAAGCTCAGGAAGTGGTTGCCGTGTTGGATATCGACAGTAAACAACTGGCTACATTCGACGATATCGACCGCGAGTACTTGGAGCAGTTGTGTGCTATTGTTTCCAGCGAGCTGTATAAAAAATCGTAAAGAAAAAGAATATTTTTCTCTTTCTTTTTGTGATTTCCGAATAAAATGCCTACATTTGTAACTAGAAACTAATACGAACAAAAATATGATAGACGTTAAACAGACTTTAAATGAGAGCGAGGAGCGCATGGAAATGGCAGCGATGTTCTTGGAAGAGCAGCTTAACCGCATCCGTGCCGGTCGCGCTAACGTGGCTATCCTCGACGGAGTGAGAGTAAACAGCTACGGACAGAAGGTGCCCCTGAATCAGGTGGCTACCGTAACGGCTCCCGATGCGCGTACAATAGCCATCAAACCGTGGGATCGTAAGACCATCCGTGATATCGAGAAGGCTATTATGGATTCTGATGTGGGTATTACTCCTGAGAATAATGGCGAGGTGATTCGTCTTGGTATTCCTCAGCCCACAGAGGAGCGCCGTCGTGAGTTGGTGAAGCAGTGCAACAAGATTGGTGAGAAAGCCAAGGTGGAAGTGCGCAATGTGCGTGGCGACATCAAGGACAAACTGAAGAAAGCCATCAAGGACGGACTGTCGGAAGACAATGAGAAAGACGCCGAGCTTGAGCTTCAGAAGTTGCATGACAAGTATATCAAGAAACTTGATGATCTGCTTGCCGCCAAAAATAAGGAAATCATGACGGTTTAAGCGACAAGTGAAAGGACTCGTCATTAAAAATACAGGCAGTTGGTACACCGTTCTTGCGGACGATGGCCAACTGCTTGATTGTAAGATCAAGGGAAATTTCCGATTGAAAGGTATCCGCAGTACTAATCCTGTTGCGGTGGGTGACCGTGTGGAGGTGTTGTCTCCCTCTGTCCTCTCCCAGTCAGAAGAGGCTTCTTATATCACGGAAATTGAGGACCGTCGCAATTATATTATCCGAAAGTCTCCTAATCTTTCAAAACAAAGTCACATCATAGCCGCTAATGTGGATCAGGCTTTTCTGATCGTGACGGTGAATTATCCTGAGACATCTACTACCTTCATCGACCGTTTCCTGGCTTCTGCGGAAGCTTATCGCGTTCCCGTGGTGCTGGTGTTTAATAAGTCAGACCTGCTCGTTGAGGAGGAGCTGAACTATCAGCAGATGATGATTGATCTTTACGAGACAGTCGGCTATGAATGTCGAGCCGTTTCGGCTGCCACGGGTGAGGGCGTCGACGAACTGAAGGAGCTGCTGAAAGGAAAAATCACGTTGCTCAGTGGCAATAGTGGTGTGGGGAAGTCCACATTAATCAACCGGTTAGTGCCTGGAGCCAATCTGAAAACAGCGGAAATCAGCGATGCACATAATACGGGCATGCATACAACCACGTTTAGCGAGATGTTGCGTGTACCATTTGCCAGGGCAAGTTCTTCCGCTGTTGACAATCAGGAGAATGCTTCCTGGCTGATTGATACGCCGGGAATCAAAGGATTTGGAACCTTCGACATGGAGCCAGAGGAAATCTGCGGTTATTTTAAGGAAATCTTCCGATTCTCGAAAAACTGTCGTTTCTCCAACTGTACGCATACCCATGAGCCAGGATGTGCTGTTGTTAAGGCTGTAGAGGACCATTATATCGCTTTAAGCCGCTACAATTCTTATGTCAGTATGCTGGAGGATAAGGAGGAAGGCAAGTACAGGAAGGCATATTAACAGCTATGTGGCTGAAATTAGACTTATGACTTTAAATAGTATACCATGAAGCATTTTTATTTATTATTGTTTTTTTTGCTGGCAGGAAATATGGTTCAGGCTCAGCATGTAGTGAAAGTGACCGATTTCTTTGTGAGCGGTCCGTTCAAACAGGTACGGCCTATTACTACCGACACGGTTGACGTGAATGGTAAGAAACTGGATTTTACTGACGGATTCCGCAAAGAGATAAAGTTCTATATCAACAATACCGACTATACAAAAGGCAAGTTGTTGGTAAAGGGTACAAAAAAGTATCAGGCACTGCTCGACGGGAAACCTGTTGCCGGTGGCGTGTTGGCTTTGGAACCGAATCATCATGAGATTGTTGTGAAGTACAGTTATCCTGATGCGGCTGCTGACTCCGTAGTGGTGAGTGTTGATGCCGACCATGCCGTAAGCCCGACAACTTCGGAGAAACGTCCTTACACCTTCCATGATGTTGTTGATGGACAGCGTGTGACAGGTGCATCGTTGTCTCCTGATGGAAAATATGTTATCGTTTCTTTCAGTGATGTACAGCGTGGGGGGAGAAGCCGCTCTTTCACAGAGGTGAGAGAGGTCGCTACTAATCGTGTCGTTGACCGTCAGGAACGGTTGCGTCCGCGTTGGATGCCTCGTAGTGTGGCTTATTATTATGAGGACTCGAATGGTGACGACCGTATATTATATAAGGTGAATCCTGCTAATGGCGAACGGACAGTGATGGCCAGCCATCTCCCCAAGGGACGGATTACGGTCAGTCCTACAGAAGATTACTTGATATTGAGCGATGTGGAGGAAGGGCCAAAAGAAAAAAAGAATATCTTCCAAGTTTTGGAACCCGACGACAGACAGCCTGGTTGGCGCAGCCGCAGTTTTATTTCGAAGTTTGATTTGAAGACAGGAGAATTGCAACGCATTACGTTTGGCAACCACTCTGCTTCGCTGGACGATATTACTGACGACGGAAAGACGCTGTTGGTCAGCATATCACGCTCACGACTGACCAAACGTCCTACCACCGTTAGCGACTATCTGCTCATCAATGCCTCTACACTGAAAGCTGACACACTGATGCTTTGTGCTGAGTTCCTGAGTGGTGGCCAGTTCTCGCCTGATGGTAAGCAGATTCTCTTCTCAGCCTGCCCTGAGGCTTTTAATGGAATCGGTAAAGACCCAGATGCCGGTCAGTATTCCAGTATGTACGACATACAGCTTTTCCTGTATGATATTGCAGGTCGCAAGGCCCGTGCCCTGACCCGGTATTTCAACCCTTCAGTAGGGAAGGTAGAATGGTCGAGGGCTGACGGACAGATTTATTTCTCAGCCAACGACCGTGACTATGTGCATTTCTATGTGCTGAATCCTAAGAAAGGCGATATTCGTGAGGTGCCTATCCAAGAGGATGTGTTGAGTGCTTTCTCGATAGCAGCTGCGGCTCCTGTCATGACCTATTATGGTGTGAGTGCCTCTAATCCAGTGCGGCTCTATTCGTTGAATCTGAAAAACAACAAGACTAACCTGTTGGAAGATTGTGCAAAGACACTGCTCAAGGATGTAGAGCTGGGCGATTGTCGCGACTTTAATTTTGTTTCGTCACGTGGCGATACCATTTATGGCCGTTATTATTTACCGCCACATTTCGACAGCACAAAGAAGTATCCCGTAATCGTCAACTACTATGGTGGTTGTACGCCAACTTCCCGCAATTTTGAGAGTCGTTATCCTCAGAACTATTATGCCTCGTTAGGCTATGTTGTTTATGTGGTTAATCCAAGTGGAGCATGTGGCTTCGGACAAAAACACAGTGCCCGCCATGTGAACACGTGGGGAAAATATGTGGCTGATGACATTATTGAAGGAGTAAAGAAATTCTGTGCTGCCAATAGTTTTGTCGATGCGAAGAAGATAGGTTGTATCGGTGCCTCATATGGTGGTTTCACGACACAGTATTTGCAGACGGTTACCGACATCTTTGCTTGTGCCGTCAGTCATGCAGGTATCAGCAATATTACCAGTTATTGGGGTGAAGGATATTGGGGCTATAGCTATGGTGAGGTCGCGAGTGCAGGCAGCTATCCGTGGAATAATAAGGAACTGTATACAGAACAGAGTCCGCTCTTCCATGCCGACAAGATTCACACGCCGTTGCTGCTCACTCATGGAACAGGTGATACCAATGTACCTCCCATTGAGAGCATTCAGATGTTCCAGGCTCTGAAACTTTTAGGACGTGAGGTCGCTTTGGTTCAAGTACAGGGTGAGAACCACTGGATCTTGGATTACAACAACCGGATTCAATGGTCGGATACGATTATGGCTTGGTTTGAGAAGTATCTGAAAGGCAACTCTGCCTGGTGGGACAGCCTTTATCCTGAGAAACATCTCTAATTTGTTTTAGGAACTTATTCTCACAAGCACCCGGATTCATCAGAAGAATACGGGTGCTTGCTGTTTTTGTAGCCTATATCAATAGAAAAATATTAGCTAATCAGATTGCGAACAATCGCTGGCGTATGTACACAACTACAGGCAGACACTCCAATTGTATTAATAATGGAGAGTCTGCCTGTAGCTTTTACGAGGTTAAACCCGTATTATTTCTTCAATAGTGAGGCAATATAGAGTACGAGTACTGCGCCGATAACGGCAGTTCCCACTTCGCCAATCCATCCGTTGTTCCACTGAATGCCCAGTGCGCGGAATATCATTCCGCCTACAAAACCGCCCACAATACCCAGCAGCAGGTTCATCAGACAACCGAAACCGCCACCTCGCATGAGCTTTCCTGCCAGAAATCCGGCCAATATACCTACAATAATAGAACCAATTAATCCACCCATAGTTTAAATTTTTAAATGTTAGATGCCACAAAAATACAAAAACTTTTCCATGGACGGAAAAGTTTTTGCTGTTTTTTTGTTTCCTGATACTTTTTACCTGATTATCCTGAACCTTTTTACCTTAGAAATTAATACCTATATTTGCGAATAGAGTGCCTGTGTGTGCAGAATCGAATGTGTCGTTTGAGATGTTGGCAAGACCTGCGTCATAACCCACTTCGGCGTAGAACATGTCTAACATGATACCGCAACCGAGACGAAGACCACCGTCGAAGCGCTTGAAATTGTGGTCTGAGAATGAGGGCTCAGAAACGCGGTCGCCGAAATCTTTGATTTTTCCGCCTACGCCACAGGCCAGATAGCCGCCCAAGAAGGGAGTGATGGCGATGTCGCGGTCAATCTTGCATTGGTATTTCAGCACCAGCGGAACTTCCAGATAGTTCAGGTCGTAAGTGAACTTGTTGTTGCCATAGTTGCCTTTTCCGCCTTTCTCGGTGTATTGGAGGCCGGTCTCAAAAAAGAGTGGGGCAGTCTGGGTGAGAAGAACACCCACGTTAAATCCTACGTTGAGTCCGCTTTGCATGCTTCCGCCGTCGAGAAACTTGTCGTCAGAGTTCACTGTTGCACCGTTTAAACCCACGCGGAATCCATAATAAGTATAAGGAGCTGAATAACCGTAGTTGCGTGAAGCCGGCCGATTGTAGGTAGTACGTCCATATCGGCTGTTATAGCCTCTGTACTGAGCATGTGCAGGCACAACCATCATGATGGCAAATGCTGCTAATATGAGTCTGCTGTAGTGTTTCATCTTTATCCATTTATTAGTGTTACGACTGCAAAATAACACCAAAAAAGACAAAGAAAAAAGGATTTTTCCCTACAATCGCAGGGGAAAATCCCTATTTTGGTATATAGATTTGGGTTATCCGTTTTTGGCACGGCCCACCATAACGGTGGAAATGATAACCACGGCAATCATTGTTACAAACGTGACCATGAGGCAAATGAATGGCAACCTGCTGTGGGGGAAAGCCATCATGAAAGATATGCTCATGAACATCAGGGTGATAACCACCGCAATGATTCTCACCATACGGATGGCAATCATGAACTGGCGTGGCGTGCGCATATTGACGGGCATGTTGATCATCTTTGAGGGCAGATAGGCACTTACCAGCAGTATAATGCTAACCACGGTACCTATGGCCGGAATCAAAAACATGGTTGAGCGGTCGCCATAAGAGTCTGCGCTTCCATTGGCTCCGAAATGTGTCGGTATCGTTTCAGGCGAACGGCTCCACAAGATGAAAGCCACAACCCACATGACGATGATGAGCACGGCGGTGACAATCTCGAATATGGTACCTTCCAACGTGCGGCCAACTTTGATGGCAGGCTGTTCATTGTTACGTTTATTGAATATCAGTTTCATAATTGAATAGTCATTTGATGGTTTTTATCCAGTTTACAATATCGTCGAGTACCTCCGTGGAAATGGTCTCCTCTATGTTCCCATATTCCTCGAGAGTTCCCTTGTCGCAATGCTGAAACAGGTGGTTCAGTCCAGGGTAGGCCTTGCAAAGGCTCTTTTTGTTTTTAGGCAGCAACTGTTTGATGGTTTCCAAGTTGCTGTCAACGGAAACTTGGGTGTCTTTTTCACCGTTGAGGGCCAAAACTGGGCATTTGATCCTTACAATATCGGTCTGTGGATTGTAACTATAGAAGAAGTCAATCCACGGCGACGACTTTTGCAGTTTCTGGTTCTGCCGCATCATGGCTGCCGTATAGTTGCCCTCGTAGCCGTTCTGTCGCATGATGATATTGGTCTGCTCGGCACTGATACTGTCGCCGCTCTGTGCCGGACCAGCCAAGCTTACAATGAAATCGACGCTCCGCCGTGCTCCCATCATAAAGGCAATCATGCCGCCCTCGCTATGACCAAATACGCCCACCTTGCCGAAACGCTTCAACTTGCGCAAGAATTCGACACCTGCCTCCGCGTCGTGCATGAAATCCTCGCTGGTGGCAGTCATGACTTCACCTTTCGAACCGCCCATACCACGGTCATCGTAGCGCAGCGAGGCAATGCCGTTGCGTGCCAGATAGTCGGCAATCACAGCAAAGGGACGG
>JAEEXN010000031.1 GCA_016291595.1 Prevotella sp. | reverse complement strand
CGTGCGGTGATAATGACATCACCGAAATTACCTGTCTGGTTGAACGTCACCATACCACCCTCAACGGTTGCAATGGTCTCATCGCTGCTCTTCCACTCGATGAGCGACTTGGTGCACTCAGCGGGAACAGTCGTGTAAGCCAGTTCGACCGACTTCTCATTAATAGCACAATAGTAATTAGGTGCTGCATATTTCTGGTCGATAGTAATACTCTGCGGCTGAACAATCTGAAGAACGGTAATCTCGGCCGAGCCAATGATGTTGCTGCCATCGAGCGAGGTAGCGGTGATGGTCACCGGTGTGCGCATAGCAGAGGTCTTCTGACCTGTAATCACACCGTTGGCATCGACCGTGGCTACCGACTCGTTCGAACTACTCCACTTCACCGTGCGGTAAGTTGCATTTTCGGGCAGAATGGTTACTGACGCCTGCAAGGTCTCACCTGCATAAACCTCTGTACCTGAGACGCTGACCGTAATGCTCTCGGCCTTGACAAGAGAATTGGATACACGCACTTTCAAGTTGCAGTTGACACCGCTGCCCGAGAACATACCAACGGGCGACACCTGAACGATGCTGTAGCCGATACCGTCACCACTTAATGCGTCTACGTTTCCTTGGTCGTCGACAGAGGCTATCTCCGGATTACTGGAAGTCCATACAACATTCGGATAGGTAATGTTGTCGGGAGTCATCGTAAAGGGAAGCGACACATGCTCGCCTTTAATCAGCGGGAGCACACGCGCACCCGTCTCGTCGGTATAAATCAGCTGCTGCAAGTTGTCGGGCAGATTAAACTCGATAGTTGCCGGGCAGAAAGCGGGCTGGAGATCAGCTATGGGAGCCTCTTTGTCGCCACAGGAGACCAGGGATGCCGACATCACACAACCCACCACACCTGCACAGAATATATGTTTGATATTTTTGATAATCATAACTCTTATATATTTACTGTTAACTAATAACTATTCACTGAATACTATTCCCAACCGGGGTTCTGACCGAGTTGCGGGTTCAGCTGTAATTCATCGCTGGGAAGCGGATAGAGGTAAAGCTTATCGCTCCACGAACGGCCGGTGTACATGATGATGTTGCCATCAGCATTGAGTTGGCGGGCCTGACCAGACCAGTTGGCCTCAAACCATGTGCCCTTCATCTTTACGCCCAACTGATCCTGGGGCATCTCCGTGGGAGCAGTTGCCCAACGTTTCAGATCATCAATACGGAAGCCTTCGAGAATCAACTCAACGCTGCGCTCACGGCGGATTTCCTCACGCATATTCAAGCCGTTGGAGCTGACAAACGAGTTAGAGAGCTTAGGCATATCGGGATTCACACGCAGACGAACCAGATTCAAGCTCTTGTCAAGGTCGGCGTCAGAAATATTCTCACTCATCTCGTAGACAGCCTCAGCATAGTTAAGCAGCACTTCAGCATAGCGGATTACAGGATAATCCATTGCCTCGTAGTAATCATCAACTTTGCGCTCCACCGCCCACTTGCGGGTCTGGTAGCCACTGTTCGAGCGTACATTAGCCTCTAACGAATTGGCCAAATCCTCATCAGTCCATGCGGTGCGCCACTTACCGTCGTTGTTCCAATGCTTCTCACCGTGCATCAGCATGGTGCCGTTCATTCGGTTGTCGCGGTTCATGAATTCGCTGGTTGCCTGAGCATAACCCTGGAACACCTTCGATTTTCCAACGGGAAGACCGTCCTGACAAAGATAGAGGTTAGCCATCTTACTGGTGGGGTAGCACACGTTAGCCAGCATGGCATGAGTGATGTTCAGAGCCATCTTGTCGCCGTCGCGGTGACGAGTAGTCATGATGTACTCCGTGTTGGCACTCTTGGTAAGTCCGGCAGGATTGCACTGTCCGCCATCCTCGAGGATGAAGAGATAACGGTAACTGTCTTTGCCCAGCTGATCGTTGTAGAAGAGGCTGTAGTTGCCTGAGTTCATCACGGCCTCAGCAGCACTTTTAGCGATGCCCAGCAACTCTTGTGCACGGCCGTTATTGTTGTTGTGGAATTTCTGCCACGTGCCCTCGTAGAGAGCCACACGGGAAAGCAGCGCCTGAGCAGCGTCCTTGCACAGACGGCCGGCAGCTGACGGTGTGGCTGGAAGCAATGTAGCTGCCTGCTGGAGGTCTTTCACAATCTGGTCGATTACTGCGCCACGGTCGTCACGCGGGCCATAGAGCCGCTCGCTGTCCATGTCGAGTGGAGTGGTCAGCAGTTGAGCGTTACCATAGAGCTGCACCAGCTCGAAGTGCAGGTAGGCACGGAACCAGAGAGCCTCTCCCATGGGAACGGCAATGGCTGCCTGATTGTCAAATGACTCTGCGTTCTTCAGCAGCAGATTGGTATAATAGATGCGCTTGTAGAGAGTTGTGAAGTTTCCGTCTGTGGCAGGAATCGCATTCGTTCCCTGACTATAGGTATTGATGCTGCTGGTACAGATCAGGTCGGAGCGATAGTCGCTGTGAGGACCGTCGCTGACGCCCGACGCATAGTTGGCACCTTGTTGGAAGTCGCGTGTCCAGCCATAGAACTGGTTGGCGAACAATTGGAAATTGTCGGCCTTGCCCCATACCAGGTTGTCACCAAGGTCTGCCTTCGGATCCAAGTCCAGACAACTGCTCAAGCCGAGGATGATGCAGACAACGCAAATATACTGATATATCTTGGTAATCATAATTCTTTTCTCCTTTCTGATTTAGAATGTAAAGTTAGCACCGAAAGTGAAGTTACGTGTGAAGGGGTAGCGTCCGACGCCCGATGCGTCACGGCGTGCCTCCGGATCCCAACCGTCCTTAATCTTAGTGGTTTCCCACAGGTCAGTACCAGTCACATAGAGGCGCAGGCCATGCAGCACAACCGTCTTCTTCAACAGCGACTGCGGGAAGGTGTAGCCGATTGTCACATTCTTCAGGCGCAGGTAGCGACCGTCTTGTGCGGTGAGCGAGTTAGCCTGATAGTTATAGTTGTTGATGTTTCCGTCGTTCGTGTACGGGTTGTACCATGCCCCGGGATTATCTGCCGACCACGTGTTACCCACCGAAGCGTTGGTGGTATTGGTATAGTTGGCACGCATGGGCACCGTGAAATTGTTGATGTCACGATAGACGAAGCGGTTGGCGGCACCCTGGAACACCACGTTCAGGTCGAATCCCTGATAAGCCACACCAGCATTGAAAGAGTAGCTGATTTCGGGGTCGTCGCTTCCCAGATAGATATAGTCTTTCTCGTCGAGCTTACCATCGCCATTCTCGTCACAGTAAAGGTTGTCGCCCACGCGGAGGTTCGACGGCATTCCGATACCATTGTTCTCATAATACTTCGCCTTGTAAGCGCTCAGCTGCTCAGCATTCTCTATTCTTCCGGCATAGCGGAGTCCGAAAATCGACTTCAGCGGATAGCCCTGTGTGTTCGAACGGTAGCCCGAGGTGAGCACCGTTGTGGCACCGTAGTCGGTCAGCTCGTTACGGGCGAAGGTGAGTGTTCCGCCTACATGGTAGTCAACCTTGCCGACGCGTCCGCGATACATGATCTGTCCTTCCCATCCCCAGTCCTTGAATTTACCGGCATTGGCCGAGGGAGCCTTGTCGCCGAGTGTTGCCGGGAACGTTATGCCTACGAGCATATTGTCGTTGTGTTTCTCGAAATACTCCACGGTACCCGTCAGGGCGTTGTTGAAGAATCCGAAGTCGAGGGCGATGTTGTAGTTCTTAATGCGCTCCCACGAACGGCTCTTCGAGGCGAGCACACCCGACGTGGCGATGTACGAGAGCTTGTCGGCACCGATGTAGGCACCCGTAGCCGAGTTCAGGTTGTAGAGCTGCACTCCGTCGTAGTTCGAGATACCGCTCTGGTTACCCATCTCAGCATACGATGCACGCAGTTTCAGGTTCGATATCCATCCCAGGCTCTTCATGAACTGCTCCTCGCTGATGCGCCAGCCCACCGACGTGCCCCAGAAGAAATCCCAGCGGTTCTCGGGCAGGAACTTCGACGAACCGTCGTAACGGCCGTTGAATTCGAAGAGATACTTGCCTGCATAGTCGTAGTTGAATCGTCCGAAGTACGACATGATGGCGTTCTCGTAGAGATCCTCTTTGCCTGTCAGCGTAATTTCGCCGGCACCATTCACAATCTCCAGTCCTTCCTGAATATCCTTCACATTTGCCCCGAAGTAAGTATACTGCTTGAATTCATACTGGGCTCCGAGCGTCAGGCTCAGGTTGTGGCGCTCAGTCAGCGTCTTATGCGCGTTCAGATAACCCGAGAAAGAGTAGAAGTCGGTGCGGGCGCTCGTCTGCGTGTACATGGAGTTCGCCTGAGCTGGGTCTTTCAAGGTCTGCGAGTTGCCCATATAATTATAATACTGGATGCTGTTCTGCACGGTGTTGCGCCAGGCAGAGCCCGTGTTGTAGCCCACGTTGGCGTTAGCCGTCAGCCAGTCGGTGATGTCGTATTTCAGCGTCTCGCTGATGCTGATGTTCGATACCGTCAGTTTGTTGTTGCCGCCGAGCTGCACCTTCGCTACCGGCGATCCCCATGTGCCCCAGGCGTAAGGTTTTCCGTCCATGGCCGTAAACGGCAGTCCCGGCATCGGCATCGTGTTTGTCAGCGCCGAGCTGATCATCGTCGGTGCGACCTGCTCCTGACGGCTGTAGGCGATGCTCGACTCCAGCGCCACGCGGTCGGAAAACTTAAATGTGTTGTTCAGACGGAAGTTGTAGCGCTGGTTGTTGTTGTCGCCATACTGAAGCGTAGAACCGTCGTAGTTATAGCCCAGCGACAGGCGGTAGCTGCTTCTGTCCGTACCGCCGCTCACACTCAGCTGATGCTCCGTGCTCCAAGTGCTGCCGAAGAGCTCGCCCAGCCAGTCAGCCTCTGAGAACACGAAGTCCTGCACGTCGGTGAACGCAGCCGTTCCGAACGGGTTTGCGCTCTCCTGCAAGTTTATGTAACGGCCCTTGTAGAGCTTGGCAAGCTCAGCATAGGTGTACCACACGTTGCTCTCGTTGCCGTCGTTCCTCAGGGCGGTCATCACACCGTCGGCCCACTCGTCAATGGTCATCATCGTAGGCTGCAGGCCTACCGTCTTCAGCGTTGCCGAGGCACCGTATTCCACCTTCACGCGCCCTTCCTTGCCTTTCTTCGTAGTAATCAGCACAACACCTCCGGCGGCACGGCTACCGTAGATAGCTGCCGAACCGTCTTTCAGGAAGTTGATGCTCTCGATATCATTCGGGTTCAGGTTGCGCATATCCGAGACACTGTTAGCTGCCACGCCGTCGATGATAATCAGCGGCTCGGTAGTGTTCATCGAAGAGGCACCGCGCAGGTTCATCGACCACGACTCGTCGCCAGGGGCGCTCGAGCCGCGCGTAATGATCACACCCGCCACCTGACCCTGCAGGGCCTGAAGCGGAGAGGACAGTCCGCCCTTCTCCTCAAAAGCTTTCGAGTCCACCACGGTAACAGCACCCGTCAGCGACTCCTTCTTCTGTGTGCCGTAACCTACCACCACCACCTCCTGCAGCAGTTCCGCATCCTCGCTCATCGTCACGTTCACCGTCGGCCTGCCGCCAACAGCAACCGTCTGTTCCTGATAGCCCACATACGTAAACTTCAGTCTGCCGTCCGAGGCCACCTTGATGGTGTAGTAACCATCCAAATCGGTCACAGCGCCGCCCGACTGTCCCACCGCCTGAACGGTGACACCCATCAACGGCTCATTCTGCTGGTCTACCACCTGTCCCTTGACGGTGATAGTTCCCTGCTGCGCCCATGCCCACGAGGTGAGCATCATGCACAACGCCAGGATCCATTGTCTTTTCTGTTTCATCATGAATAAATTAGTTATAGCGTTTTCTACTTTTCTTCTTTACAACGATAACCACGACTTACATCTCTATATACCATAAGAATACGTCTGACGTACACTACATCACCTTACGCATATAATCACGCAACTCCTTACGAGCACGATAGATATGTCCCTCAACGGTGCGCTGGTTCATTTGTAAATGCTCTGCAATCTCCTTGGCACTCAGCTCATCGTGGAAACAGAGTTGATAAACTTTAGCACTACGCTCTGACATGTTAGCAATACAAGCTCTCTCCATGCTGAGAATCCGCTCACCGTCAATTTTGCGCTCTACCGAATACGAATCCATACGCTCCATCTCGGCCATTGCGTCTTTCTCATACTGACGCACGAAAGCCTGATGGCGCGCATGATCAATCATCATACGGCGGGCCGTCACGAAAAGCAGGCTCTTAGCAGTCTGTTCGTTCACGACGTCGAGACTCATCACCTTCACGAACAAATCGTGGAGCATGTCCTCTGCCGCCATCTCATTATGTGTATATGACATCAGAAATGCCTTTACCTCATTCGCGTACATATTATATATGTTGGCGATGGTTTCCATTTTAGTGCTGCTGATTGTTGCCATATTGTTTTGGTTTAGAGGTTCGATTTAGATTTCGATGACAAAGATAAAAACAAATAAGGCTGCAAGCAAGTAATTTTACTCGTTTTGCAGCCAACTGGTTTAGTAGACGCTCCAAATCATTCAACGCCTTTATTTTCAGAACTTTACATATCAGTCCATCTAAATTAGAAATACTTAAAGAGCTACTTTTTTCTATCGAAAAGCACTTTTATTCTATACTTATTCACTTCTGAGCCACAAAGAATTCTCACACCTTCACGCCGTGTTTCTTCAGATACTCAGCAGGAGTAATACCCTCTACTTTTCGGAATGTGGAGAAAAAGCTTGACTTCTTGAATCCGCATTGTTCGCTCAGAGCCGTAATCGTGAAGCGTTTATACTCGCCCGCTTCAATCTGCCGTTTGAACTCGTCAAGCCGATAACGGTTGATAAACTCATAATAGTTCTCGTTCAGATAAAGGTTGAACACCTGGCTGAGCTTCGAGGGAGAAAGGTGCAGCACATCAGCAAGGTCTTTCATCTTCAAATCCGCATTCGTATACACTTTGTTTTTCTCAATATACTGTTTCATGCGGTTCACGATGCCCTCACACTCTTTCTCGTCAATCTTCACCTTTTGATACTTAGCCGACTGGGCACTTGAACTTGCAAATTCAGAATTGTCAAGTTCCGTGTCACGAGTCACAAGTTCCTCTTCGATGGCAACCAAAGCATCCTCTATCTCATTTCGCTCAGAAAGCAGTATGCGTGTATTCTTCCTGTATTTCCACCATAACCAACAAAGCACGGCTGCAACAACAAACAACAATGCCCAGATGATTGCCCAAGCTGTAGGAATCACCTTTATTGTAAATGTGGAGGTCGTGCCTTCTACTCCCGCCTGGCGCACATCCATCTGATGCCGGCCCGGCCACAAGCCGCGAACCTCAATGGGCTCGCCGTCCTTCACTATTTTCCATTCGCTATCGCCGATGCGGTATTCATAAAGACGCCCGCGCTGAGGAGCATAGTCGTTGAGCACGGCCTCTGCCTGCAACACTTCCGAGCCCATGTTCCACCCCAGACGGATAATGCTTGTCTCATTTACGCCAATCTCCTCACCTGCTTGCATCAGGTCACTTCCCCTTCGTATGTTGTACAGGCGCACACGGAAACCGTCGCGGTGTTTCCATGCTTCCAACTCCTTCGGCTCTGCTGTAAACAATCCGCGCGACGTAGCCACCCACAGACGGCCGCCACCGTCGACGCTCACCTCGCTAATCTGCTCGCCCAGCAAACCTTCTCCGCCACCCAATTGAACCATTTCGTCCATATTGTAGCTAAAGCGGAACAAACCGCGCTCAGAGGCAAGCCACAAATGGCCCTTGACGTCATCTGCCATGCTCCGGCACCATTTGTCGGTCAGCGTAACAGGCAAAGGTAATTCCCCGAAGCTGCTCATCGCGGCGTTAGTATAGTAAACCTGAGGCCCTGTGCGCATGTACACAAGACCGTCGTGACCTGTAGCGCCACGCATATAGTGAACTTGATGGAAGAAGCCCTCGGGGAATTGAGCCTCCACAATCTCGTTGCTCGTCGAACTATACAACGAGAGGCCTGAGGCTCCCGTCAGCCAAGCGTTCTTCTGCTCGTCGAAAGTGATGCTGATAATGATTCCGCCCACAATATGTGAGTTCTGCTCCGTGTAGCGCGCCACATTCCCCTGCTTATCTATAATGAACAGGCCTTCGCTACTGCCTACCCACAAGCGGCCGTCGGGACCAGCCTTGATGTCACCGATAGAAGCCTGGCGCAACAATGGGACTTCCGCCATCGCATGCAACGAGAGTGTCTTCGGATTGAGCACGCACATACCGCCATCGAACGTTCCCACATAATACTCGCCTTCAAACCACGCAACGCTGTTCACGATGTGGCCGCCCATCTCTGCTGCCGAGAAGTACCGGCTTATCTTGCGACTGCTGTCGACATACCAGCAACCGTTCTGGGTGCCTATCACGCCATCACTTCCATGCATGCAATGCGTGCGTACATTCATGCCCAAAGTGCTGAAACCGTCCCAGCCATATGCGCTAAACAAACGACTATTGTGCGGCGTATAAGCCAGACCGTAGCGCACGAAACCGAACCAGTTCACGCCATTACGGTCGCGCATGTAACTGTACACCGCATTCGTTGGCAACCTATGCAAACCTTCCGCATCGGTATCGAAACGCTCCACGATATGGCCATCAGCAGCATCGAGGAGATAGGCACCTGACCCGTCGGTAGAAACAGTAACGAAACCGTCGCCACTCATTTGCACGGAGGTAACCAGATTGCCAACGCCCTCAATCTTCACAGCCTTGCGTGTGCGCAGATCATAACGGTACAATCCGTTGTTGCGCGTACCGATGAAAAAAGCGCTGTCTGTCGTGCACATCTGGCAGAGTGCCGTTTTGGAAGACAAGGCTCCGTCAATATTGTAGCCTGTGATACGGCCCGTAGCAGGGTCGTAACTTTTCACGTCGTAACGGCTCAGAAACAAGACCTTTCCGCCGTCGCCTTTCAGATATTGGCGCACAACGTTGTCGAGCCCTTTGCGGCTCACACCCACATCTTTCTGGCGCAATGTGCCGTTAGCGTAAATCTGAAGTCCTTGTCTACCACCGATATACACCGTATTGTCAACAGCCAACAAGCACTCAGGATTCTCAATCTCGGGTAAAATCCGATGGAAATCACCTCTACCGGCCGGCATTTCAAACAGACCGGCATCAGTAGCCGCATAAAGCCTGTGGTCAGCCGTCTCGCAAAAATCGGCAACCGTCACCGTGCGATGCAGCTTATCCGAAAGTCGGAACGTAGCCAACTGCTTGCCGTTGAAGAGACTTACGCCATTGTTCGTAGCAATCCACACCCGTCCGCCATGGTCGGTCATCACACGGTTCACCGTCTCACCGGCAAGCCCATCGCCAATAGACAGGCACGCCATCGACTCCTCACCGATTCCTGCCGCATGTACGCTATGACTAAATGCCAGCAAACACGTAAGAACAATTGTTACGACAAAATTAGGTAGTTTCAAGGCTGTTATATTAATAGTTTTCGTTTGCGAAGATAATCATTTTTCCGATAACTAGCAAGAAAGAACTGCGTTTTTTCAGAGATTCATGAGCAAAGATGATTGCATAAGACGAATGAAAATGTCCGAACATGACAGAAAGCTGCTAGGGAAATGCAGAGGGCTGCTCGGGAAACGCAGAAGGCTGCTCGGGAAACGCAGAAGGCTGCTCGGGAAACGCAGAGGGCGGCATGGTTTTCGCCCACGAGTATTGGAAGGCATCAAAGGGCATCAATGAAAAACCGGCCTTTACCAAAAAGACCGGCTTTTCTGAACGAAACAATCTAATAACTAACTTAACTAACCTAATGAGTTGTTACTGTCACACGAACTAAATAATACCTATTAACAAAACCTAATGTAAACTACTAACAATTAACCAAATGAAATAACTAATGCATGAGAATTCCTCATATATGATACGACTCTGAACCAAAACATACGTAAAAAAATAAAGAAAAAAATAAAGTTCATAGTGAATATCTGCAAAGACACGAAAACTACGCACTATTCACTATGAACTTTATTCCATGGATGAAGAGCTACAAGCTCACTTCGTAACCCTTATCCAGTCGACATCCAGCCAGCCTCGGCTGGCTTTGCGGTTCATACATTCTGAAACGAATCCGAACTTAGCTCCAATCCACTTGCCCTGCCGCATGGTAAAGGCATCGCCAGCCTCCTTATAGCGCTTTCCGTCAAGGCTATAGCTGTAACGGCAGACGCCATCGTTGACGGTCATGCGCAAATAGAGGTCGAGATAGATGGCCGGTGAATAGGGAATCGTGTCGCGGGCGGTCGGCTGAAGGGTGGCAAGCGTTGTCTGGCTCTCAGGCTGCTGTTCGTCGGCACCCATGCAGGTGTGTTGTTGCAAAAGGAAGGTGTCGCCCTGACGGCAAACAACAAGTGCGGAATAGTCGCGCCCCATCATGACGAGCCCGCCGTACTGGTGGTCTTCCTTCGATGCAAACCGCACCTTGGCAGTAGCCGTGAAGCGTGGGGCAGTAGGTTTCTGGAGCAGCAGGTTAGGTGCATTCCAAAGCGTAACGGGGCTTTCGGAAGTCTGCTTGTCCAAATCATATGTGTACAGGCGGTAACAGCCACCGGCGACAGGCATGCCATAGGTTTGGTTGTAGTTGGCATGCCATTGCCATTGCAGTCCCATGGTGCCGTCGTTGAACTCGTCGGACTCCTGAGGATTCTGAATCTGAGACTTGGAGTTTGCGGTGTTACCACGGGCCTGAGGCTTGTGATAGCGGGTGTAAGGCTCACCGTTGTTGCCCATTATGGGCCAGCCAGAGGACCAGTCGACAGGCTGCAGACAGACGACGCGCCCGTAGGCTGCCTTGTCGTTGAAGTGGAGGAACCAATCCTCGTTGCCGGCATGCACCCATGCCCCCTGATGAGGACCATTCATCGTGGTCTTGCCCTGCCACATGACGCGTTTCCACTCGTAAGGACCATAGGGCGACCGGGAGCGCATGGCCAGCTGCCATCCCGTCTCCACACCGCCTGCTGGGCACATAATCCAATACCAGCCGTCGCGCTTGTAGAACTTAGGGCCTTCAGAGGTGTGGTTCACCTGACCACCGTCGAAGACAATGCGCGGCAGTCCGATTTGGCGGGTGCCGTCGGCAGACAGTTCCCGCACGGTAAGCACCGAGTTGAAGCCGGCGCGGCTGTTTGCCCAACCGTTGACGAGATAGCAACGGCCGTCGTCGTCCCATAGCGGACAGGGATCGATCATCCCACTGCCGGGAACGACACAAACGGGTTTCGACCAGTTGCGGGCAGCATCAGCGCTGTGCACCATGAAAATGCCATAGTCGGGATCGCCCCAATAGATATAGAACTCGCCACGATGGTAGCGTATGGCGGGAGCCCACACGCCCTTTCCGTGTTGCGGGCGGTCGAAGATTTCCTTCGGTTCGAGTTCCTGAAGCGCATGGCCGATAATCTGCCAGTTCACCAGATCGTCGGAGCGAAGAACGGGCAAGCCGGGAATGCAGTTAAACGAGCTGGCGGTAAGGTAGAAACGGCCATCAGCCTCGCACACGTCAGGGTCGCTATAATCGGCATACAGCACAGGATTGACGTAGGTGCCGTCGCCACGGTCGGGCGACCATACCTGCGAACGGTATTGCGCCAACACGACTGACGGCACAACGAGGGTTAGAAGGAATAACTGTCGCACGCTCATCTCACCACTACCTTTCTGCCATTGACGATGTAGATACCGCGCGACGGCTGGCTGACGCGCTGACCGCTAAGCGTAAAAGTGCCCTGAGGTGCACGTGAGGGGCTGACGTCCTGAATGGCGATGGTGGTAGACTCGCGCTTTTGATAGGTGACGGTCAGCTGTGGCACCAGGTCTTCTGCCTTGAACGTATACGATAGACTACTCTCGGCATGGTTGGAGACATCAGCAGCCTCCTTGCTCCATATTTGCGAAGAGTTGCCCTGCTCATAGGGTTTCTGCAAGAGGATGGAAAAGGCGGTACCAGTGAGGCTTTTCACATAGTCGGTCACGTCGATGCGGTTGGTCCAAGCCTCAACCGTGGCGTACTCCTCGGTGACACCCTTGTCGGTAGGAGCCCACTGGGCGCAGCCTTTCATGGCAAAGGTGGCGATGGGCGCCGATGCGAGTGCCTGGCTGATGGCATCACTTGCAAGATTGTAGGTAGTAACGCCCTCTTCCACATCACCGTTAAACGCGTAGACAAGCATCTGGCTGTCGCCCTTCTTATAGCGTGTCACCAGGCGCAACTCTGCCTTCTGTATCTCCTCGTCCTCGCTGGCTGCGTCGAACGTAAACGACATAAGACCATAATATAATGTCTCGCCATTTGTCTGCATCTCAACCGTGTTGCCGTTGTACTTGTTGTCGGGATTCTTTGATGATACCCATACGTCAGCAACAGAAGTTTTGCTGACGGCACGCTGCCCTTGGGCTTCCTGATAGTCTACAGTGAGTTGCGGAACCAAATCGTCGGCAGCGAACACCGTGCCGTTCTTCAGCGTCTCGTCGGTGGCCTCACGGGCATATATCTGTGAGGAGTTGTTTTGGTCGTAGGGCTTGACTATCAGAAGGGTGAATTTGTTCGTGGTGAGCGACCTGACATAACTGGAGATGTCGATGGTGTTCTGCCAGGCGGAAACTGTCTGGAAGTCCTCTGCGATGACGTCGGTCGGAGCCTTTGAGCCGTCGCCCTTGAGCTTTACTGAGCTGATGGGCATCGCCGACTTAGCCCGCTCGATGGCGTTACCGACGGTATGATAGTCGGTGGCACCCTCGTCAACAATGCAGTCGACGGGGAAAAGCTGAATCTCACTGTCACCTTTCTTATAACGGGTGGTCAGGCGCAGCGTGGCGCTCTTCACCTCGTTTCCCGTCGCGGGCGAGGTAAACTCGAACGTGAGCAGGGCATAGAAATAGTTGCTTTTCGATGCGTCAGCAGCATCGGTGTAGGTTTTCACCTCCAGTTGTTTGCTGGAACCGCCCTTCGAGGTGGGAGAATTTGCGCGGACCCATGTATCGGCAACAGGCCGCGTAACTGAGGTCTCTTGCGCCAAAACTATATTTCCGGTAACGACAAGCGCCAATAGCGCCATGATTTTAAGTAAACTCTGCTTCATATTCTTTAGTTTTTTGATTGATCATTGTTGATACGTCAACAAGAATACGAACAAAGGGCGATATTTACTTAGTTTTTCTTCCAGTAGACTACGTAACGGCAATGCTGCAGGTTGTAGAAAGGCTCGACGGAGATGCCGTCGGCAGTCTGGTAGTGCAAGCCGTCGAGACGGCGCAAGGCGGTGAGTCGCACGTCGGGATGAAGACCATAGTCGAACGTGTAGTAGTCGTTGTATCGTCTGGGATTGCTGAAAGGATAGTCGACCGTGTCGAGACGGCCACCAAGGACTACGGGACCATAGAGGAGTGCCACGCGCGACGCATCGCCGGGGATGGCCTCCTCGCGGAGCGTCATTCCCAGCTCTATCTCTGCCCGACGGGTGTGCGGGACGTTGACGTAGCCGCTGGCGTCGGCTTTCGCCTTCCTGCCGTTCACCTTCACGTAAGTAGCCCAACGGGGGAAGCGCACTTTCAGGCTGACGGGTTTTGTGGCGGTGATGACGGTGGTATTACCCTCGGGAAAGCGGGTCTCCTGGCGCACCGTCGTGCCGTTCCAGTGGAGCTCGGAGGGAACGAAGAGATTTACATATAGGCTGTTTTTATCGTGGTAGTAAACTGACGACTGATAACGGGCATGGCTCTCGAAACCGCTGCCCACACAACACCAGAACGAGCTGTCGCGGGTGGAATAGAGGCGGTAGGCGCCCGTCTGAAGCGGTGTGAAATAGCAGACCATCGACGTGAGCGTGTCCTGCTGGCCGAGGATGTGGTTGTAGAGCGCCCGCTCATAGTAATCGGCAATACGGCTGTCAGGCTCATAAGTGAAGAGACGGTCGGCAAGTTTCAACAGGTTATACGTACAACAATTCTCTCCGTCGTAGCCACTAAGGTGCTGACCCTGTGTGCCTGGTTTGAACAGATGCTCCTTGTCGCTGACCTCACCCGTGACGAAAGCGTGGTCGTTGACAAGCGTATTAAACAATAAGGTGGCAGCCTTGCGGCTACTCTCATCGCCAAACAACTCGTAGTTGCGGCATTCGCCAAGAAGCTTGGGAATGAAAGTATTGGCATGGTTGGTGCCTAGGTCGGCATTACCCTGCTTCAGCGGATCAACCTTATCGTTGTGATAGAAGAAACGTGCCACCCAGAGATGATGCTCATCACGGGTAATGGCATAGAGGTTATACATGGCCTCGTTGAATCCGCCAAACTCGTTACGGATCATCCGCCGACGAGTCTCCTCGGTCAATCCCCTCAGCTTGTTGTATGCCCAGTCGCCCATGCCGCATGCTACCTTGAGGGCAGTCTCGTTGTGGCACATCGTATACTGGTCGAGCAAACCTTGAAGAATCTTATGCAGGGTGTAGAAAGGTGCCCATACTGATTTTCCTTGAATATTGCGGTCAATCAAGCCTTCGCCAAAAGCAGCCAGCCAACCAGTTCCGTAGTGCCGCTGCACTTCTGCCAGTCCCTGCACCAGCGAGTCGGCTTTCTCGCGCATCTGCAGGTTGGCCATGGCTGAGAGCAGATGGCCGGTGATATGCCCGCGCAGATCGCAATCCAACGACTCCCATCCCGCCAAACGGCGCATGGTTATGTAGCCGCCCTCCTTGCCGGAGAACAAGCCTGCCGTGGTGCGGAAAGAGTGGAGCAAAGAACTGACGGGTATGGACGCTACCCACAAAGAGTCGCGCTGCATGTTGCGCTGGAAACGCGACGGAAGCAGCCGCACATCGGAAAGTGCGAACGGCTGGCAAACAGCCTGGGCATGTAAGCCAACGGGAAGAAATGCGGCACACACGAAAAGGCTCCTAACGGAGGCGGAAAGTCGTCTCATGGCAGTATGGTTTGGGGGAGTTTGATTTCCAAGGGTTTGACCACTCGCTTGTAGGTTTTGTCACCATCGAGGATTGCCACAAGCCAGGCACTATAGGAACGGCGTGGATTATCCATGCCGCACTCGTAAGGATAAAAGCGGAAGGTGGTGTTGCTGACTTTCTGCAGGGGACCGCAAATCACTTCCACATGGGCTCCGGGGGTTACGCTGACGGTGACGGTGCGCCCACTATCGCTGAACTGCGGATTGCCGATGCTGACAGGACGCGTAAGCTTGCCCCGTGTGGCAGCATAACGGGCCTCCGTGAGCCTGGCCATCTCGCCGTCAAAATACCAAAAGGCATCGTGAGGGTCTCCCTGATACAGATGACAGGGTGCGGGAGCCGGCCGCCGGTCTATCGCAAAGACATCGGTCTGCGCACCATCGCCGTCGGAAGGGGGAGCGTCGGGATTGTAGCGGCACGCCAGCCAGCCGTCACGAGGATTCAGCTTGCAAAGGGTGCCGTCGGCACGAAGGCGCTGTTGCATGGCTTTGCGAATGAACAAAGCTATATAGTCGGCTGTCTCGGGCATGCACTCGAAATGACTGCTACCGGCATCGCAGAGAAACGAGACACAACTCTCGGGATACATCATGCGGAAGGCGAGAGCTGGGCGAACGCGGGCTTCCCACCACTCATACTCACCCTCTATCATCAAGCCGGGAATGCCATCAATGTTGCGGGTTCTCCCCCACTCCACATTGGCCGTGCCGTAACCACATAGATTGGTGCGCGGCGCATCGCCGTGGAAAGAGATAACGCAAAGCGTACGCTGATTGTTCCATGCGGCAAAGTTCCAGGGCATCGTGGCTTGCGCCGAATGGCCGAAAGGAATGACGGGCACTGTTGCCAGCTCAGCATGTCCGCTTTGTCCGGCCAGCCCGGCCATCATCTCGTCGAACACTTTCTGGCACCCCGTACTCGGATCCCAGCTCATCGTGAACCGGGGGGCTACCCAGACGAGGGCAATGTCCATCTTTTTCATGTGGCGCTGGAAGGAGGGCATCTTGAAAAGCATCTCCTCGGTCATATTCTGCTGGGCAAACACCACAGCCTTCACCTGCCGGCATCCCTCGGGAATCCACAGATAGGCTGTCGGAGCCTTGCCCGTCTCATTGGAGATGTAGCCGGCCACCTCTACCGAATACTGATACATGCCACTCGGCCCTACAGCACGGCTGATGGAGGGAACAAGAGTCAGAAGGCAGAATAAGAGAAAGTGTTTCCTTTTCATGAAGCGATGCGTGTTATTTGGTTTTCACAAAGTGCAAAGCAGCGCCACCGCTGGGCTGCAGCGTGAGGCTGACGGGCTTGCCAGGAGACTTGATGCGCAGCGTTGATGACTGCACTTTGGTGCGTGTGTCAAGGGCGGGATTGTCGTTGTACACCTCAACAGTATATTGTCCTTTGGGCAGGAATGCAGTCGGAATGCTGACAGTACGCCCCTCGGTGTTGGTCATGGCACCCACAAACCAGTCGGTTCCGCTACGACGTGCCTGAATGATAAACTCGCCAGGACATCCGTCGAGAGCAATACTCTCGTCAAAAACCGTCGGACAATCTTTCCAGAATTGCAGCTCGGCCTCCCCCTTGTCGACATATGGATTATCATACCAGAAATAGAACTGAAGCGGTGAATAATAGACAGCAGCCATGGCCAGCTGGTGCCCTTTGGTGTTTTTTACACGATTGTTGAAATAGCAAAGTGTGTAGTCGGCCGGTCCGCAAAGATAACGGGTGAAAGGCAGAGTCACATTATTGACGGCATCGGGCATTTCCTCGTTACCCCGGACACCCTCTTGCGTAAGCAAATTCGGAAAAGTACGGCTCAAGCCCGTGGGACGATACTCGTCGTGAATGTCAACCATAATACCATAATCGGCACATTTTTCCACGGCACGATGGAGCCACGTTGTCCATTGCTGGTTACCGACATGCACAAAACCGAACTTAATTCCACTGATGCCCCATTCCTTATATAAAGGCAATAACTGGTCGAGCTGACGATAGAGCGCACGCTGGTTTACGTATACCCACACTCCGATGCCCTTCGTTTTGGCATACTGGCAGATCTCGGGCATGGAGAAATCACGAGTCTCCGCCACTCTCGTCGCATCAGAGGTAACCTTTCCCTCAGGACCATACCAGCCAGCATCCAACTCAACATACTCCATACCGAAATCGGCACAATAATCAATGCTTTTCAAGATGCTGGCCTTATCGAGACGGCAACAACGGAATGCCTTGCCCGGACGAACCCACGACCAGTCACGGTTATCACGCTCGGCATTCAGATTGAGTACTAACTCCTTATGATTAATCAGGTCAACAGCCCGCTCACCAGCCATCATGACGCGCCACGGGGTATCGTATGGGGAAATTATGTCGGCACAATCGTACATGGCTACTTGCAGCTCATTGTCAGCCTTCAGACGGAACTTGCCACGTGCATAATCTCTCATGCCAGCCTCGAGCAAAGCCACATAATCACCAGCAGGAAGCTGCAGGAGCAAAGGCCGCTCGCTCTCAAACCAATTTCCCTTTAACGGACGCTTGTCGACAGGGCCTTGCGCCCATTCCTGATACCATCCTACTGTCCCCTCTGGCATGCGGAACGAGGTACACTCACCGGTAACATGCAGGAAAAGGCCGTTGGATGTCTCTGGGAAGTGGTAACGGAAAGCAATTCCTTCATTATAGGCGCGGACAATCATATCCATGGCATAATACTTTCGCTTGTCATAGCCTTCAGAGACTACGCCCTGCCCGTTACTGCCTTTCTCATAATGCAGAACCAACTGGTTATACTGGTCACGAATCCGATGATTCTCCCCATAGAGAGGTATCCATGTCGTATCAACCGACGTTCGCTCCTCACTCCTCAACAACAAATCGGAGCACCAGTCCTCGTTTTCTCCACGCGGCACGGCAAGCGCCGACTCGAACAGCCGGTTGTCAATGAGAATGCCCAGCTGACTTTTCTCGATGATAGTCTTGCCATTGAATACGACAGAATAGGTCATACCATCTATCGATATGGTATACTTGCCGTCAGGCGATGACAGTTGCTGCGCCAAGGACAGCAATGGCATGAATGCCAGTAAAAAGAATAGCCTTCTCATTTATTTCTTGAATCTCAAATTTTCTACATGTGAGCCTACAAACATCGGAACGAAATCGGCGGTAGCATACCATTTGGGCTTGCCTGGCATATCATCGTAAACGGGATTACCATTGATTTTCAGCCCTTCGAATGTGACATTCTTCACTTGATGCCGCTCGTCATATCCGGTAATAATAGAGAGATTGGGCTGCTGCCCGTAATAGCGTATGTTGCGAAACAAGACGTTCTCAACACCACGGCCCGCCGCCTTGCAATACTTTTGATTCCATCCCACCTTCACCTGCAAGATGCATCCCTGCCGGATTTGCTCGATGCGGATATTGTCAAACGTAACATTCTTCACCAGATTATTATCGCCACAGTTGATTGCCAGACAACCCTGATAGTCGACTTGCGGCTCAGCCTGGCAGATGATATCAATATTGTCGTATTGCAGACCGACAATGCTGTCAGCAGCCTCATGGTTACCATGAAGTCCAATAAAGATGGGATGAGCCACATCCGCCCATAAAGTGGAATTGGTCATACGCACATTGCTCACCGAACCGCTGAAACCCTTCCGTGTAGCATAGGCTGTTGTACAGTCATCCGAATTACGGCAGAACACACGGTCGTACAACACGTTCTTTGATGCAAACACATTCAAGCCGTCACCCCATTGTGGATGAGAGATACTCCGCACATCGTGAAGGGTCACTCCGTCGCTTTCACCCACCGGACAGGTATTCACAATCAGCCCGTCAACCAGCACATTCCTGCTTCGATAAACATGACAACCCTCGTAACCTCTTTGCGGACGAGCCACGCCTCGACCCAGAATGCTTACGTTCTCGGCATCCTCAATGGCGAATGTACCTGTAAAGTAGCTACCACCGGCAAGGTAAACTGTTGTGTTCGAGGGAATACTGATGGTTTCCTCTGTGTAAAGCCCCGGGGCATAATAGAAAAAATTGCGTTTCTCACGTTTCGCCTCATTCTTTGCCTTTTCCACCGTGATGCCAGGTTTCGAGGTGAAGACCAACAGATTATTGGTAATATCGCCATCGAACTCTACACTCACGTTCTCAGGTTGGAACAAAAGGAATCTCACCGTGGAGTCGTTCTGTACTTGCGCAATGGTGCCACGATAGTCAGGAAGTATGCGGGCTTTCGAGAATTTTCTGTTCTTACACACCACTTTCACGAACACATCACCGGTGAAGTCGAAGAAACAATAGCTAATCTCACTCTGCTTGTGGGTACCGTCTTGCTGAGGCGCGTTCACCTTAGCCATGTAGGTGTCAATCTTTGTCCACTCTTCCTTGCCTCTCGGCTGAACGAACACATCGTAGTCGTGCTTCAGTGGAGCTCCCTGAGGCGCGTTATACGTGAACACTTGATGCAACTTGGCTCCTTCTTTTACACCGGGTACACGGAACTGATCGGCCTCAATATTAGGTTTAATCTCACCTCGTTTCAGAGCCTTCGCTTTCACGTCAAGTATTCTTTTCGTATATGGCATGGACAATCCGCAACGGCCGACATAATGGTTATAAGCTAACTCATAGATGTCGCGAATCACGCCACGTCCCATCTCACCAGGCTCTGTCCAGTCGTTGTAAAGCCCTGTGCAATCGGTCCACGTCTCAAAAGGCACGTCATATCCCAAATTATAGCGTGCTGTATATTCCATGCCTTTCATCAAACGGTTATCGAGCGCCCCCCAGAGGTCGTCACCCTGCTCCCATGCCATCTCACAAATCTCATTCAGGGCACCAAGTCCCAACTGGGCATGGCCCTGATCGCGCCCTGTTTCCTGGCATTGGCCGCTCTCAGCCACATATTTAGGCAGCGAACCGTTGTCGTTGGCATGCAGATGATAGTCAATGGCAGCCTGATAGAGCACCTTGTCGCCCAGGAAGATAGCACAGGCCATGCGGCATCGGTTCACAATAGCCCCCCAGTTGCCATTGGCATAGGGGCTGTCAGCCTCGAACTTGTCTATCACCGGCACGATGGCGCGGCGTATCATAGCCGCCCACTGGGGTGTCTGATGTTCCTTCACATAGTTCATGGCGCGCACCAGCCAGTAAGCCTGTATCAGGCAGAGCGGCGCATCGTGGCCCTCAAAACGCTGAAGCGTAGCAGCATAAGCATTAATAATCTCCAATGCCTTGTCGGTATAACCGGCCTTTGCGCAGTCAAGAGCCGTTTTCATGTCACGCTCACTACCGCCCTTGGTCTTGCCGTATTGCCCGTCGCGAGCCACAACCTCGTAAGGTCCAGCCATTTTATAGTCAGCTTGAGCCACTGCAAAGGTGGCACAGAGATGAAAAACCACAAGTATTATGAGTATCTTCTTCATGAATGACATTATTTTATATAATCACTTTATCCGATTGGGGGTTTGTCTACAAAAGAGGATTTACCATTAAAATCTCTTTTAGTACGATTGACATGACAAATATACGTAAAAAAACACTTCCTTGCAAGTTTGCAGAGAAAAAGACAAAGTCTGATTCTTTTTTAAGTATAATCCTCATCTCCTTCGTATATATAGAAAACGATGATAAAATGAAGAAACTGATATTCTGTTTCGCCGTCTGTTGTCTGGCGGCATGCCAGGCACATCAAGAAGGCGCCCTAGATGTTGACAAACAAGTGCGTTATTGCACAGATCAAGTCAGTCAGGCACTCAAAGAGCTGCGCCAAAGCAACGGCTCGTACGACTACTCCATGGAACCGCGCAATATTCTTCAAGAGGATCAGCAGCGCGGCTGGAACTGTCGGAAGGCATCACCACAAGAGTGGTGCTCAGGTTTTTGGCCAGGCATACTGTGGATGGAATACGGTATCACGGGCAACGACAGCCTGCGTCAGTATGCCGAAGGCTACACCGAGGCACTTTCGATGCTTACCCGTGAGCCTGTTTTCGACCACGACATCGGTTTCCTCACGCTCTGCAGTTACGGTAAAGGCTACGAACAGACTGGTAGCGACGACTACAAGCAGTTTATGCTTGCTGCTGCCGACTCACTGGCCACCCTCTATAATAATAAGGTGGGAACCATCCTAAGCTGGCCGCGCCACGTGAAAGACTATGGTGGGCACAACACCATCATGGACAATATGATTAATCTGGAGCTGCTCTTCTGGGCTTCGGAGAACGGTGGCAGCCAACAGTTGCGGGATATAGCCGTCACCCATGCAGAAACCACCATGCAACACCAATTCCGCGAAGACGGTTCGTGCTATCACGTTGCCGTCTACGACACACTCACGGGACAGTTCCTGAGAGGTGTCACACATCAGGGCTATGCTGACTCGTCCATGTGGGCACGCGGACAGTCGTGGGCCATCTATGGCTACACGATGGTATACCGCTTTACCAAAGACCAACACTTTCTGGATTTCGCACAGAAAGTTACCGATATTTACCTGAAAAGACTGAAAGAGACCAGCAACGACTGGGTGCCGTTGTGGGATATGGACGACCCACGAGGACTCGACGCTCCCAAAGATGCATCAGCAGCCTGTGTCGTAGCAAGTGCCTTGTTAGAGCTCTGCCAATATGTCGAGCCGTCGAAGGGCAAAGTTTACTACGATGCAGCCATCGGCATGCTGAGCGATTTGAGCAACAACTATCAGAGTCGTGAGAAGAACGTTTCCTTCCTGCTTCATTCCACGGGCCATCATCCTGCAGGCAGTGAGATTGATGCCAGCATCATTTATGCCGACTACTACTATCTGGAGGCTCTCTTACGGCTGAGGAAACTAAGCGAAAAGAACGCCTGATTATTTTTCTTCGCCTGGCAACGGCCAGTTGGGCGACGGTGTACGGATGGCTTTCATTTGCCTGTCGAACTCGGCAACCATCTCGGGATACTTGTCGGCCAGGTTGTGACTCTCTGTCACATCCTCTTTCAGGTTGTAGAGTTCCAATGGCGCACCGCGCTTAATCGTCACACATTTCCAATCACCTTTTCTGGCAGCCCGCTGCACACCTGGGAACTCCCAGTACAGCAGTCGGTTGTCGGTATCGAGTTGCCGGCCATAGAACAACGGCAGAATGTTCATTCCGTCGCAACGCTGTGGCAAATTGTCGGTTACTCCGGTGAGTGCGGCAAAGGTGGGCATCATGTCCGGGAAATAAATGATATTTTGCAAGGTCTGCACCGGCACCTTGCCAGGTTGGTTGACAATGAGCGGCACCCGGATGCCACCCTCGTAGAGTTGTCCTTTGCGTCCACGGAATCCCGCATTACAATTGAACAGTTTCAGTGGTGCCTGTACGGCTGCCCCATTGTCGGAAGCGAAGATGACGAGCGTGTTATCCCGCAGGTGCAACCGGTCGAGTTCTGCCAACAGGCGCCCGATGGCAGCGTCCATGTGGGTAATGAGTGCGGCATATCGCTTCGTGTTCATGTCCCACGTCTGGTCGTCGTACCACACGGTATTGTCGATGATATATGGCTCATGTGGCGCATCAAAAGCGAGATAGAGGAAGAAAGGGTTCTTCTTGTTACGTTTGATGAATTTGATAGCGTCGTCGGTCGACAGGTCTGTGTTATGGCGCACATGCCGGTCATGCGCATTCTCCTTGATGTTGATAAGCTTATCGTTATCGAAACGGTAGTAAGGATAATAATAAGGTGAGTTGGAATGGACGGTAGAAATGGTCCATCCATAGAACTCATCAAAGCCCCGATGGTTTGGCGACGAGCCTGGGTCATAGCCGTCGAGATGCCATTTGTTCACCAGACAAGTGCGATATCCGGCAGTTCCCAGCACCGTGGCGATGGTGGTATCCTGCGGTAGTAGGTTCGCACGGCGCACATATGTCGTATCACCACGCGGATTAATCTTCATACCCAGCATTCCGCCAGCCGTACACTGGTTGTCGCGGATGCGCGTGTTGCCAGTGTTCTTGCCCGTCATGAGCGAGCAGCGCGAGGGAGAACTGATGCCACTGCCAGCATAACACTGTGTGAAACGGGTGCCTGTCTCGGCCAGTCGGTCGATATTCGGTGTCTTCACATACTCACTGCCGTAGCACGAAAGGTCACCATATCCCATGTCGTCGGCAAGAATAAAGATAATGTTGGGCCGCTCAGGAGTAGCCTTCTGCTTCTGACCACCAGCCTCAACAGCCTGTGGTACCACTATGCCTGCAGCGAAAAAACTGCTGTATCTGATTAGATTCTTCATTACTTAGTAGTTTGTTGATGGCAAAGTTACTAAAAAACGAGAGCAGAACAAAAAAATCCACTTGTTTTTTTATGCCGAGTGCCTTGTAAGTTCGCCACGTAGTGGCAAAGTTACGAGAAGTCGAGAGCAATACAAAATAAATCCGCACTTATTTTAGTCGGAACGGAAGAGTTTCCTGGAGCAAAGAGAAAAGTTTGTCTCTAATAGCCAGCATAAGGAAAAATGAAAATGTGAGAATCTTACTTGCATAATCACTAAAAATTTCGTATCTTTGCAAAGAGGAAAAACACATCGGGCACATCTCTTTTTTTCCTCAAATTGTAACTATCCCTTTAGCGAAAGCAAACTATCACTGCAGTGAGAGAGTCCTATCACTGGAGGGAGAGGATCCTATCACTGGAGTGAGAGAAAGCTATCACTGGAGTGATAGTCTCCGAACAGGCATTATTTGTACCATTAGGAGTGGCACATTGTACCACTCCTAATGACGTATTGAACCTAAATAAATGGCTGATAAAAAATCACTGACGGCAGAAAAGAAATTGTTGACCGCCAAACAGAGATGGCTGATGGCTGAATGCAGGCTCGCCGGCAGCTGATTGGAAACTCAATGGCGGTCAACAGTGTGTCTATTTCACAGCCTCAACTGTGTAGCCGGCCTGACGGAGCAGGTTGAGTACACCTTTCTCACCGGGCAGATGGCCTGCACCGACGGCAAAGAAAGTGGGCTTGTCGGCAATGATGGCAGGCATCTTGGTCACCCAGTCGGCGTTGCGGTTGTTGATGAGTGCGGCATCTTCCTCGGGTGTGGAGTCACAGGCACTGTTCATCTTCATATCCATGGCTGCCTTCAAACCGTCGAGATCCTGTGCATAGAAAGCCTTGACTACCTTATCGGCCAGCTCATCCATGAACTCCTGATTGTCGACGAGGCACATGAGCAGTTGCTTCTGACGATCAAGCGTCATGCCCTTATAAAGTACGTTTACCTGCATGTCGATTGTCTCAAGTCCTCCTATGCCTTTTCCCTGCTCCTGCGCATACTTCTGGAAGTAGGCGTCGAAAAGGTTCTGCGGGTCGAAGCCTTCATGTTTCTTCATGTAGGTGAGTAGTGAGAACTGTGTGGAGAGAGCCTGAGGAATCAGCTTTCCCATCTGCTGGGCCACCATGGGGTTGGTCATATCCATGCCGAGCAGGCTGTTCATGTAGGCATTCAGGCGCCCCATCTCGTCGGCAGTGAGCAGTTTGTCGAGTGTGGTTCCCTCGGGAAGCATCATAGCCTGTTGCATCTTCATGACGTTCTCTGGGCTTGTCAGTCCGCTCATATCGAGCTCGCCATAGACCTGCTGGCAGTCGTTGAGTGCCTGGCGGATGCCCGGAATGCTGTCGACGAACGACACAGCTGCCAGATGGTAGGTCCCGATAATATAGGAAGGAGCCTTCAGATTTTTACCGCTGATCTTATACAAGAGTTGTGCTTGTGCGCTCATTGTCAGAATGACAAGCGCCAGTGTGATGAAAATCTTTTTCATTGTTTATTCTTTATTTGTAAGTTCTTCTATATCGTTGATAATCTCGTCGTTGGTGCGCTGCATCTTGAAGAAGAGCCTCAGGCCGATGATGACTCCCAAAACGGCTCCAATACCCACACCATACATATAGGAAGTTCCCATTCCGTGCTCCATCGTGCCAGAAGCGGCAGCACTGGTTTTCATGTATAGTTCGTAAAAGAGCCATGCCAGCCATACCACCACCACGCCCAAGCCAATGATGGTCTGGCGCAGACGCAGGCTCTTCATGCGTGTCAGCCGTTCGGCAGTCTCGACCAGATTGCCTTTCATGAAGACATCATCGCGCAAGTAATTGATGAACCAGTCGGCTATCACCGAGCCGGTGAGCATGACGAGCGTGAAACCGTACCACCACCATGAGATGTTCATCTCAAACACCATGGGGAGCATGGCGAATGCCACAAAGGGTATGACGAAGATGGCAAAGATGAGGTATTTGTTGATCCACGACATTTTGTTCTTCATCGAACGGCGCATGAGGCGCTCGTTGACAATGTCCTGCTTTTCAAGTTTCTGCTTGAGAATACCCAATTGGGCACGCATTTGCTCGAGTTCGAAGTTGTTGTTTGTATCCATAGCTGTAGTTGTTTTTTAATCGTTCGACATATTTTTGAGTTGTTCTTTAATGCGAAACAACCTTACAGAGACGTTTTTCGTTGAGATGCCGACCACCTGGCCAATCTCCTCATAGCTCATGTTTTCGAGCCAAAGCAGGATGATAGCGCGGTCGAAGGGACCTAACTTGTTGATACGCTTGCGAAGCATCTCGACCTGACGGCTGTCCTCATCGCGGTCCTCAAAGAGGTTGATGTTCATCGAGAGGGGAACGCTTCTGGCCTTTTTCTTCTTACGGTCCTGCGAGATGCAGGTGTTCAGGCTAATGCGATAGATCCATGTGCGCACATCGCTGCGGCCCTCAAACGACGAGAATCCTTTCCAAAGATTGATAAGTACTTCCTGAAACAGGTCGTTTACCTCGTCCTGGTCTTTAGAGAACATGTAGCAAACGGTATAGATTGTGCTCTTGTTGTCTCTGACCATCTGTGCGAAATCGCTTTCTTGCTGTATCATTTTATCTCTGTTTTTGATTGTTTCCGAACGTTAGACGCACGACTAACAGAAAAACTACAGGGAAATGAAAAAAAAATTGAGGCGTGGATTTCACTGTCTCTCTTTGCGTAATCCGTGTCATCCGCGCCTCATTATATTAAGGAATAGCTTACCAAATATGCGCTCTCTTCTTCTTCGGGATGAAGAGTTTGTTGCCCTTCTTCACCTTGAATGCATCATACCATGCGTCGATATGTGGCAATGCGGCATTCACACGGGCCTCATTGGGCGAGTGAGTGTCGACAGTAATGAGGTATTCCACATACTCTGGCCGCATGTTGCTGGCCCAAACACGGGCCCAGCTGAGGAAGAAACGCTGCTCGGGCGTGAATCCGTCGATGGTGCCCAAGGGCTTTTTCTTCATGCTGTTCTGCAGGGCACGGAAGGCAATGTTCAGTCCGCCATTGTCACCGATGTTCTCGCCGAGGGTCTGCTTGCCGTTGATTTTCTTGCCGGGAACGGCCTCAACGGTGCCGAAATAGTTCTCCAGCACCTTGGTGCGCTCGTTGTAGTTCTTCTTGTCCACGTCAGTCCACCAGTTGTTCTGGTTGCCAGTCTTGTCGAACTGCGAGCCCTGGTCGTCGAATCCGTGGCTCATCTCGTGACCTATAACACCGCCAATGGCACCATAATTCACGGCATCGTCGGCATTAGGATCGAAGAACGGCGGCTGCAAAATGGCTGCGGGGAAGCAAATCTCGTTGGTGGTGGGGTTGTAGTAGGCGTTGATGGTCTGCGGAGTCATCATCCACTCGCTCTTGTCGACGGGCTTGTTCACCTTTTTCTGCAACTGTTCGAGGGTGAGGAACTCTGCGATGCGACCCAGATTCTCGTAGAGCGAGAGACTCTCGTCGACCTGGAGTCCACTATAATCCTTCCACTTGTCGGGATAACCGATTTTCACAATGAAGTTGCTAAGTTTGTCGATGGCCTGCTCTTTGGTGGCGGGAGTCATCCATGTAGCCTCCTGAATGCGCTGTTTCAGAGCCTCCTGCAGGTTGCCCACAAGCTCGAGCATGCGTTTCTTGCTGCTCTCGGGGAAGTATTTCTCCACATAGAGTTTGCCAATGGCCTCGCCCATGACACTGCTCACCAGGCCTACGGCACGCTTCCAGCGCGGACGGTCCTGCTGGATTCCGTTCATCACACTGCTCAACTTGAATGCCTCGGCGCGGAACTCATCGCTCAACTGGCTGCTGGCTCCGGCAATGACCTTAATCTCGGCATAGGTCTTCAGATCGTCCAACGGGGTGTCGGCCAGAATCTTCTCCACCTCATGAATCGGCTCAGGCTGGCCTACATCCACCATATCGAAAGCGGGGAAGCCGCTCAGCAGGAACACATTACCCCAGTCGATGCCCGGATAATCGCTCACCAGTTGGTTGTAGCTCATCTTGTGATAGTTGGCGTCGATGTCGCGCAACTGCACCTGACTGTAGCTGGCTTTGGCCAGACGGGTCTCGATAGCCATCACGGCCTGCATCTTCTTCTCGGCAGTAGCGTCGTCATTGCCCACCAATTTGAACAGGTTTTTCATGTAGTTCTTATAGGCATCACGAATGCGGACGGTCTGCGGATCGTCGTTCAGATAGTAGTCGCGGGTGCCCAGTCCGATGCCACCCTGTCCTATTGACACCAGGTTCATCGACGCATTGCGCATGTCGGCACCCACACCAATGCCGAACATCATGGTTCCCTCGCCCATACGGTCTAACTTGGCTGTAACCAGCTGGTAGTCGCGACGGTCTTTGATGGCGGCAATTTTGTCGAGTGTAGGCTTGATGGGCGTCCATCCCTCGCGGTTCAGGCGCACGCTGTCCATCATCAGGTTATAGAGCGAGCCTATTTTCTGTCCCAGCGATCCTTTGGTTTTCTCCTTTTGAGCAGCCTCGAGAATGAGTTCCTGAATCTGCTTCTGACAGGCCTCACTGAGGTCAACAAACGAACCGTTACTGGTGTGCTCAGCATCGAGCGGATGCGACTTGAGCCAGCCACCGGCTGCATAGCGATAAAAATCATTACCTGGTTTCACAGTCGGATCGAGGTTGTTCTTGTCGATTCCGGCCAACCCTTGTGCCATGGCAGTACCTGCCAGCAGCGAAAGAGAAAGTAAAAGCGTTTTTGTTTTCATCTGATTATTAATTAAATACTCGGTTTATAAGTTTCATTTATGTATTTACGGACAATACGGAAAGTAAAATGCCACGAACTGCCTAAATCATTTTCTTCATCCAGTTGCCGCGCAACAGGCGCCAGAGGAACATCAGTCCGCGGAATGTGAGCTCGATGGCCATCGCCGTCCAAACTCCTTTCAGGCCGTAATCTCTTGCCAACAAGGCTGCCAGCGTGAGACGCACAAGCCACATACTGCACAGATTCATGATAGCGGGTTTGAATGTATCACCGGCTCCAACGAATACACTATAACATACGATCGAAGCGGCAAACATCGGCTCAGCAAAGGCCTCGATGCGTAAGACGGACGCACCAAGGTCTATAATGCCCGTCTCCGGTGTCATCAGCGCCATGAGTTGCGGCGCAGCAATAAACATGATAACACCCATTACCGCCATAACAATCATGCCCAACGATACCGTCATGCGGGCAAACGAGCGGCAAAGCTCACGACGGGCAGCACCCATGCTCTGACCAATCAGCGTGGTAGCAGCCTCTCCGATACCATAACCCGGCATATAGCAGAGACTCTCGGCGGTAATGGCAAACGTGTTGGCGGCGATGGAGATATTGCCTAAAGGAGCCACAATCATGGTACTCACAATCTGAGCTCCACTCATCAGAATACTCTGACAAGCCATAGGCAGGCTGATTTTCAGGGCATTCACGAGATAGCTCCAGTTCCATTTGCCTCTTACCTCCTGACCATTATCTATGGCCTCCTGCTCCTGCTTTCTGGCCATTTGATTGAACAGCGCCAGCATCGGACTGCGGAAGATTGCATAATAGGCCTGCACACAGGCACCAATAACAATGGCGAGACCTGTACCGATGGCAACACCCAACACGCCAAGATGGAAAACGAAGATGAAGATGAAGTTGAACACCACGTCCATGATGCACATCAGAATGCTCATGATGCTCGGAATGCGCATGTTTCCACTACATTTCAGCATGGCTCCCGCCAGACTGTTCAACTGGAAAAACGGCATGACAATCATGAAGACTCCGAAATAAATCGTGGCATCGTGGGCAATGTCGGCACCGCCTCCCAACCAGAAAGGCAGCCGGCCGCTGATGGAAACACCGATCAGACCCACCACCACACTAAAAATCAATGCGCAAATGAGTCCGTGCCGGAACACCTGACGAGCCTGACTGAAATCGTTTGCTCCTATAAAATGGGCTACTTGCACCGAGAAACCCATCGAGGCGGCACTGGTCAGACTACCGCAAAGCCATGTACTCGACTCTACCAGTCCACAGGCGGCGGCGGCCTCAACGCCAATACGTCCCACCATGGCCTGGTCGATGAAGAACATCATCACACTTGTGATTTGCGCCAAAATAGACGGAATACTCAACTGCACGATCAAGTTGAGCTTCTGGTTGCGCGTCATGGGCTTTCCATCACGAATCAGCCCCAGCAAAATATCACTTTGTTTCTGCTTAGTTCCCATCCGACATGCAAAGATAATGCAAATCAGCGATAAAACAAAATGATTATACTATGATTTAATAGGGTTACAACAACATTTCACAAAAAAAAGACGGTCACCATCACTGGCAACCGTCTTGCTATAAACTAATTTCTATTACTTTCTCTTTTAATTGTTGTCGAGTTTTAGTTTCTCTCAACAGAGTTCTCGAACAACAAGCCTACTGTAGCCAGGGCTG
>JAEEXN010000122.1 GCA_016291595.1 Prevotella sp. | reverse complement strand
TCATAAACGTAATGGGTACTCCCACAACACCATAATAGTCTTCTGGAATATCCTGTGTCTTAGAAACATCAATAGCATCATAATTGTCGTATTTAGGGTATTCCTTGGAATTATATTTTTTGATAAATTCCATTTCATCTTCGCGTTTCTTCACCCTAAGATTTGTGAACCACATTACACCCGACACTCTTATCATACCCTCACGATGGTCTGCATCACTTGCCGTATCTTCGTAATTCGGGCTGATAAAGTGTGCGCAGTTTCGGTTAAAACCATAGCCAAGCCACATACGATTATCTTTGAAATAAGGAAATATCTCTTGATATGTTATGGCGTTCTGGTGTCCAATGATGAGGAACTGTTTGTTATAGTCCATCAGTTGTTTCACATATTGGCGGAATAGGGAAAACGGCGGGTTTGTTACAACAATATCAGCCTGTTTAAGTAACTCTATGCACTCTCTCGAACGGAAATCACCATCACCCTTCAGTGGTTTCACATCCAATTCCTCAAGGTCAATGCGATTGTTGCCGTTCTTATCTCCATCGTATATAATATAAACAGCCTGCTCCTTATTGTGCTGACTGAATAAATCAATATCATTATTCTTGTAGCAAGTACAGATAAGCCTTTTCAATCCAAGCCACTCGAAGTTTAGAGCAAAATATTGGAAGAACTCACTTACACGTGGGTCGTCACAGTTACAAAGTACTGTCTTTCCCTCGAACTGCCGGCGGTAATGATACATTTCTCGCTCGATGTCCTCACGTCGAGTATAAAACTCATCCTTCTTAGCTTCCTTTGCTTGATGCAAATTAGTGTTCTTGTTTGCCATCACTTTTGCTTTAGATTCTTACTATTTGGTTGCAAATTTACTCAATTTATTGAGTATCGGATAAATTTTGGCTAAAAAAGTATACATCTTAACCGTATTTATAATTCTGAAAGGAAGCGATTGGGACAACAAGTTTTTTGTATGGACAATGTAAAAACGCACCTGACAAACCCAATCAGGCATTAATTATCACCTTATTATATTATAGGGGGTTGAGAAGAGAAAAGACGCTGGAATTTTTATATCTCTGTGCTATTTGCAACAATTTTTTGGCGTATCAAGGAACGCACATTTTACGCACCGTTTTTCACCCGTTGACAGGTGTTTTTCTAATCGATGCCTGATTAGGTTGAAAGTAGTCTATTAATTACACTCTAATTAGGCATTAATTACAAGCTAAGTAGGCATTAATTAGAACCTAAGTAGGCATTAATTAGAGCTTAATTAGGCATTAATTGCAAATTGGGTGGTCTGGGGGTTGTAATCAGGCATAAATTTGCTCAGCGTTCTACATTCGGAATTTCGAATGAAGGACTGGCTGTTGAGGCAGCAGAATCACCTCTCAAACGCTCACGGCATTGCTCGAGGATTGCCAGCAGCTCATCGGCATGCTCGGCACGGAGCATCGCTATGCGCGTCTGACGGAAATCGGGAATGCCCTTGAAGACAGGTGTTGCTGCCAGATGGCGACGCGTATGCAGGATGCCTCGGTACTCGTCGATGCGCTCGATGTTGATACGCAACTGCTCTTCCAGCACGTCGATTTTCTGATCGAGGGTCAACGGCTCACGACTGAAGAGCCACGGACAACCGAAGGTGGCACGACCGATCATCACGCCATCGACACCATACTGCTCGAAAGCGGCGTCCGCCTCTGCCAACGAGTGAATATCGCCATTGCCGATGATGGGGATATGGATGCGCGGATTGCGCTTCACCTCGCCGATGAGGGTCCAGTCCGCCTGACCGGTATACATCTGTGAGCGGGTGCGACCGTGGATGGTAAGTGCCTGAATGCCATAGTCCTGCAACTGCTCTGCCAGTGTGGTGATGATGAGCTGCTCCTGATTCCAGCCCAAGCGCGTCTTCACAGTGACGGGAATGCTCACAGCCTGGACCACTTTCTCGGTAATCTCGAGCATCTTGGGAATATTCTGCAGCATGCCGGCGCCGGCGCCCTTGCCCGCAACCTTCTTCACGGGACAGCCGAAATTGAGGTCGATGAGGTCGGGACCTGCCTGTTCGACAATCTTGGCAGCCTCGACCATGGCATCGATGTCGCGCCCGTAGATCTGGATGCCTACAGGCCGTTCCTCATCGCTGATGGTGAGTTTCTTGATGGTTGACTTCACATCGCGTATCAACGCCTCGGCACTGACGAACTCGGTGTACACCATCGAGGCTCCGAACCGCTTGCACAGCAGCCGGAATCCGATGTCGGTCACGTCCTCCATGGGCGCGAGCAGTATCGGCCGTTCGCCTAAATCGATGTTGCCAATCTTCATGTTTGCGGTGCAAAGGTAGTGAAAAAATTCGAGATACGCGCAAAAAGAGCGCGAAGTATGATGACCGAGGTTATTGCAACAGGTGATAGATACCACCCGCCATGGTGCGCACGACGCCCTTCATCTCCATCTCGAAGAGGATGGCTGTGAGCTGATAGACGGGAATGTTGGTGGCTACGGACAACATGTTGATCTGCTGGTCGTTCTGCTGTTGCAGTGAGCTGACGATGGTTTGCTCGTCGGGCGAGAGGTCGGGGAAGAGCTGCCGCTCAATGCCAGACTGCTGTGCCTCGACGAGTTGCTGGTCGTTCTGCCAGCCCATGGCGCACAGGAGGTCGTCGGCAGACGTGAGAAGCTGGGCGCCGTTGTCGCGGATGAGATTGTTACACCCCTCGGAATACATATCACCGATGCGCCCTGGGAAGGCAAACACGTCGCGGTTGTAGTCGCGCGAGAGGCGGGCGGTGATAAGACCGCCACCATGTGCCGCCGACTCGACAAGCACACAGGCATCGGACATGCCCGCCACGATGCGGTTGCGACGCACGAAATTGATCTTGTCGGCATTGGTACGGGTCATATGCTCGGTCAGGAGACCACCCTGAGAGAGCATCTTCACCGCCGTATCGCGGTGGCGGGGCGGATAGATCTCGTCGAGACCGTGGGCGAGGACAGCCACGGTCTCGTACCCGTTATGCAACGCCTGCCGGTGGGCATGGATGTCGACGCCATATGCCAGACCGCTCACAATGAGTATATCGGGGCATCGCAAGTGCAGTTCCTCGATGAACCGGCGGATCAGATCCTGCCCGTAGACGGTGCATTTGCGGGTGCCGACAATATTGATGACACGCCGGGCATTGAGGTTGGCAGAGCCTTTATAATAGAGCACCAATGGCGCATCGTCGCACTCGCGCAGCCGCTGGGGGTAACGGTCATCGGCAGGAGTGAGCACCTGAATACCGTAGCGTTGGTCGTACTCCAGCTCTTCCGCAGCTCGGCGGAGGGCATTGTCGAGGTTGCTGAGACTCTCTTTCAACTTGGGTGAGGCGCCGGGGATGACATCCTCGATATGGTTACGATGGTCGACGATGGCGGTGGCACTGCCCAGCATGCGGTAGAGCTGCAGCAGGACTGCCGTCGGCGAGTGGCTGACACGTGTCAGCGCCATGGCATTGAGGGTTTCTTGGGATGATGTGGACATACGGATACAGATAGGATTATTGCCAGATGAACCAGGATGATGATGAAGTTTTACTTAGGATAAGACAGGAAAGGATGGAGTAAACGCCAGGACGGACGGAAGATTATTGGGACGACGAGGCGATGAAAGGCGCAAAGACGGCGTCGTATTCAGGACTGTTGGCAAGCCGGCCGTTCACAATGCAGACCAGTTCAACACTGCTTCGGAAGCACAGTTTGTCGTCGGCAGCACGGAAGATGTCCTGCTGGAAGATATAGCGCAGTCCTTCCTTGCGCAGGTTCAGACGCGAGATGAACTCGTCGTCGCACCGCAACGGCACCTTGTATTGCAGGTTCATGCGCGCCACGACGGCATCGATGCCCTTGCGATGCATCTCGGCAAAGCTCAGTCCGCACTGCTTCAGGAACAGATGACGTGTGTGCTCGATGTAGTGGAGATAGTTGGCATTGTTGACGATTCCCTCTATGTCGCACTCGTAGTCGCGCACCATCATGCGCGTCTCAAAAATATATTTTGCCATAGTCTAAAACTTTATTCATTGCTTACTGATTGCTCCTTTTCAGGTACTCATAGCCGATGCGGCACCGCAGACAGTCCTTCCGGTCGCAATACTCGCGCTTGAGCTGGATGAGTGCCTGACTGTCGCCGGCGGTCCTCACCTCCAGTCCGCACTGCTGCCACATGCGGGTGATGTGGTTGTTCTCTGCCCGCAGCTGCTCCAACAGGTCGAAGGCGCGGTCGCACAGTCGCTCATTGCTCTTATGACGGCCATAGGCAAAGAGCATGGGGATGGCCGTATTGATGATGAGCAGGTTGAGAGAGGCTGCCGAGAGATGCTTCTGCGTCTTGCAACTGGTGGAGCCGAACGTGTAGTGCGTCTCCCAATAGGGTGTCACATAACTGCTCAGCAGCGCCGACAACTGCTCGACGGTCTCGCATTCCAGCAACTGACTGAGTCCGGCCTTACGGCTATAGTAGAGCTGTGCCAGCTGCGAGATGCGGATATGCGGGAAATTCTGGGGCCGCAGCCGGAGGAAACGCCACTGTGCTCCGTCCATGGGCTGCAGACCGAATTTATGCTGCAGATAGAGATATTCGTTGCGCAACCGGGTGAAATAGCCCTCGTTGAGAGCGTCTTTCTGGTAGTGCTCGGGAATCATGTCGAGCTCGAGCAGCCCTGCCTGTCCCATAAAGATGGCCTCGATCTGGAACAAATCGTCGCGATGATGGTCGACGGCCTTCAGCGGAACGGTGGCCGCCCACGCCTCGAAGGCATCGCCGTTGATGCCGAACCCGTAGTTACGTGCCAGCGTCATAAAGTAGCCTGCCTCCCAGGAACCTTCCTGACGCTCCACCCGGTGGCGGATGGCCTCGGTCTTTTGCTCCAGCCGTTCGGTCTGCAAAGCACTCATCCAGGAGTGCACCATCAGGCGCGACAGACTGGGAATAATCTTGTAGCAGGGCGGATACTCGTCGGTCTTGAGCAGTTCCTCGTAGTTGCTGCTGACCGCCGCAGGCACCTGAAGCACCATCTGTGGCAGGGGCTTGCCATCGGCGGTGCGCACATCGGTGTCGACAACGCCACACACATGCAGCACAACATTATTATAGGCGGCATCACGGTCGTGACCATGGGCGTACCAGTCGGACGATTTCTGGTGAATCTCGACATTGCCCACCCACAGCGTTCCGTTGATTCTGACCTTCGCATTGAAGAAATCGGGGCCACTGTCGCGGCGGTTATAGAGTCCCGGGTCGATGACCTCGACATCCAGCCCGTCGGTAGTCGTAATAGGTTCAAGAGGAAACAGCTTGTGTTTCCAGCAGTAGTGCAGCAGTTGTTCCATCATTGTAATTAAAAAAGCTAACAACATACAAAACTACTAAAAAAAATTGTTTTCATAAAATAAAAATGAGAAAAATAGCAAAAAACACTAAACACAACGGCCGAAAAAGCAAACTTTTTGTATCTTTGCAGCGTATTAATACATTCGTTTATATGAAGATAGCCTTAATCGGCTACGGAAAGATGGGCAAGATGATTGAGCAGATTGCCATCAGCCGTGGCCACGAAATTGTGAGTATTATTGACATCGATAACCAGCAGGACTTCGAGAGTGAGGCCTTTGCCAGTGCCGACGTGGCCATCGAGTTCACCGCACCGCAGGCTGCCTATGGCAACTACCTGAAAGCCTTCAGCAAGAACGTGAAGGTCGTCAGCGGATCGACAGGCTGGATGAAAGAGCACGGCGACGACGTGAAGCGCCTCTGCACAGAGGGCGGACAGACCTTGTTCTGGGCCTCGAACTTCTCGATCGGCGTAGCCATATTCAGTGCTGTGAACCGGTATCTCGCCAAAATCATGAACCAGTTCCCACAATATGACGTCGAACTGGAGGAGACCCACCACGTGCACAAGCTCGACCACCCCAGCGGAACAGCCATCACGCTGGCCGAGGACATTGTCGGCAACATTGAGAGGAAGACGGACTGGGCGGAAGAGACCACCGATCCGGCCCTCCTGCGTGTCGACCATATCCGCCGCGGAGAGGTTGCTGGCATCCATACCGTGCGTTACGACTCGGAAGCCGACCTCATCAGTATTACCCACGACGCCCACTCGCGCAAGGGATTTGCGCTCGGTGCCGTGCTGGCTGCTGAGTATACCGCCGACCACAGTGGTCTGCTGACGATTAGTGACATGTTTAAATTCTAACTGTACATTATGATTGACAAGAAAAAAGAGAAACTCAATCCCGCCAAACAGTGGGCTAAGTTCATCGTCGTACTGATTCTGTACCTCGCATTCCTCTATTGGCTGAAGAGCTGGTGGGGACTGCTGGTGGTTCCGTTCATCTTCGATGTCTATATTACCAAGAAGATCAAGTGGCAATGGTGGAAGGAAAGTGAAGGTCCGGTGAAGTTCATCATGTCGTGGATCGACGCCCTGGTGTTCGCCCTGGTGGCCGTCTACTTCATCAACCTGTTCTTCTTCCAGAACTACGTCATCCCGTCGAGTTCGCTCGAGAAATCACTCCTCAGGGGCGACTATCTCTTTGTGAGCAAACTGAGTTACGGACCACGCATCCCGCAGACTCCCCTCACCATGCCGCTCACCCAGCACACACTCCCCATTTTCAAT
>JAEEXN010000121.1 GCA_016291595.1 Prevotella sp. | reverse complement strand
TGGCGCGCTGCCGTGGAAGGATGGTGCCGTGAAGAAGGTGGCGCTGTTTGGCGAGAACAGCTACGAATTCCTCTCCGGCGGTACAGGCTCAGGCTGCGTGCATCCTCCCTACGTTGTCGATATGCTCGAGGGATTGAAGAATGCGGGCATTGCCTCTACCGAGACAATGACCGACATATACCGCAAATACATCGAGTTTGCCCGTGTGAAGTTCCAAGCCGAGCGCCATCCTGCCAAATGGTTCCAGACAGAGTATTTCGGTCAGCAGAAATATCCGGAGATAGCCATCAACGCCATAGCCATCAACAAGGAGGCTGACACCGCCGACGCTGCCATCATCACCATCGGACGACAGGCCGGTGAGGGTATCGACCGCGACATTCAGACGGAGTTCAACCTCGTCCCTGAGGAACATGCGCTGATTACCGACGTGTGCAATGCCTTCCATGCGGCAGGCAAGCCCGTCATCGTGGTCATCAACTCAGGCAGCGTCATCGAGACAGCATCGTGGAACAGTTATCCCGACGCTATCCTCTGTGCATGGCAACCGGGCATGGAAGGCGGTAACTCTATCGTCGACTTGCTCACGGGTAAGGTGAACCCCTCCGGCAAACTGACCATGACATGGCCTTTGGCAGCTACCGACCACCCGTCGACGAAGAACTTCCCGCTGAACGACGACCTGCTCACCTTCAGCAACATGAAGAACGACGGCAAGCCCGTGCCTGGCCACGACTTCACCAACCACGAGGAGGATATCTATGTGGGCTACCGCTACTTCGACACATTTAATCGCGAGGTGTCCTATCCCTTCGGCTTTGGCTTGAGCTATACTACCTTCGACTACTCTGGCATCAAGGTGCGCGAGCAGAAGAACGGAGTGATTGAAGTCAGCGTGACGGTGAAGAACACAGGTAACCTGAGTGGTAAGGAAGTGGTGCAAGTGTATGTGTCAGCACCCAAGGGAAATCTGGAGAAGCCTGCCCAGGAGCTGAAAGCTTTCGGAAAGACTCGTGAGCTGAAGCCCGGCGAGAGCCAGACGCTCACAATGACCATGCAGAAGCGCGACCTGGCATCGTTTGCCGAGGCCGACAGCCAGTGGATTGTGGAGGCAGGAACCTACACCTTCCGTGTGGGTGCCAGCAGCCGCGACATCCGTCAGACCGCTACTTTGCGCCTTACGGAGTATACCGAGAAGACCACAAATGCCCTGGCTCCGAAAGAAAAGCTCAAGCTCTTGAAGCAATAAAGCAGTTGCCGGGAAGACTTGGGAAACAACAGTAAAACCAAGAATGCATGGGTTTTTCAGTTGCTTCTCAAGAAGCGAAAATAATAAGCGCGGACCTCTTTGGAAGTCCGCGCTTATTGTATAGAGTCATCGCTGAATCAGCTCTTAGTCACCATAGATGACATTACCCGTACTGCCGGTAGGCATCTGAATCTTCAGCATAGCACAAACGGTAGGTGCTATATCATTAATGGATACGCGACGATTGGTAAAGCCATGATCGACGTGCCAGCCCATCATGATAAACGGAACGTGCGTGTCGTACGGATTCCAAGCCACATGCGTGGTGCCCTTCTCATAGTTGTTGTCCATGTAACCCGGAAGAACAATCACCTGGATATCACCCGAACGGTTCGGGCAGTAGCCCATGATGATGCGGTCTTTGATGGCAGGAGGGACGGAGGAACGGCCGACAGCCTCGAAGGGTACGGCATAGACAATAACAGGGTCTTCGGCCAGCTTTTCGGCTATCTCGTTGCAAATGGTGTTGAAGCAGAGTTTCTTGGCTTTGATGGCATCGCGGTCCAGGAAAACCTGGTTCTGCATAAAGTCGGTAACAATATTCTCGATGCCGTATTTCTGGGCATAGAACTCATTCAGTTCCTTCTTCTTGGCACTCTGTTTCCACACGCCACCGGGCATCTTGTTGTCGTTCATGAATTTGGGATTGTGGCAGCCTGCATGGTCGGCAGTCAGGAACAGCAGATAGTTGCCGCGACCCACCTGCTCATCGAGGGCATTGAAGAGAATCTTCAGCTCACGGTCCAGGGTCAGGTAAATCTCATCGGTCTTCTCGCCTCGTGTTCCATAGGCATGGCCCACATAGTCGGTGCTGGAGTAACTGACAGCCAGGATGTCGGTCTCACCGCTCGGGTTCTTTCCCAAGTTCTCGCCTTTCAGGGCGGCGATGGCCATGGCCGTGGTAAGTGTCACTCCAATGGGCAGCGGGGCAATGTCCTGATTCAGGTCTTTGCGGTTTTTCTTATTGAAATCCTTCACCCACTGAGGCAGCTCATCCATATAGTAAGTGCTCGTGATGAAGCAGCCAGCCGATTTGTCAAACCAGAACGCGCCATTGGCTGAATGGCCTGCCGGGAGAATGGAGGCGCGGTCCTTGATGCTCACGCCGATGACCTTCGACTTGAAGTCTGTGGCCAGGCGCAGCTGGTCGCACATATTTGTCACCAACATATTGCGCGGCGACATCATCCCTGCCTTGCTGTCCGAGCCTACTGACTTGACATTGGGGTCCTCGCAGCAATAGGCTTTCTTTCCATTGATATGGAAGTTGTTGCCGGCAATGCCGTGGAAGGCCGGCGTCGTACCACTGTAGACGCTCGCATGTCCTGCCGCCGTGACGGTAGGCACATAGTTATAGTGCATATTCTCGAAGTTGTATCCCTCGCTGATGAGACGCTTCAGTCCGCCATCGCCAAACTGATTGTAATAACGGTAGAGATAATCCCAACGCATCTGGTCGACAACAATGCCCACAACCAGTTTGGGTCGCTCTAACTGATAGTCAGCCTTCACACTGGTAACAAAGGCACATGCTAACAATAATAATAAGAATAGTTGCTTTTTCATCGCTTCAAAAATGTTTTTTGCAAAAATACGAAATTATTACCATACCTCCAACAATTAGAGAAAAGAAATTAGTATCCTTCTTCCTGCCCCGCCAGATTGACAAGTAACCACAAAAACAACTCACCCAATTCTCAGGCTTACGGCAAAAACTTCCACACCCCGGGGAAAGCTCCTTCAATCGGACTGTTTGCCCTTCTGTTTTCATGATTTCTTGCTGCTTGACGAAAGAAACAAACTCCTTTCTTGCTTACTTCATCAGAAATTTCGTAACTTTGCCGTATGAAGATAGCAGTATATTGTTCGGCTAACAGCCAACTTGACCCCGATTACTACCGTTTAGCCGCCGAGATGGGGACGTGGATGGCCCGCGAAGGCCACACCTTGGTATTTGGCGGCACCGACCTGGGACTGATGGAGAGCATAGCCCGTGCCGTACACGATGGTGGCGGGCGCGTCATCGGCGTGGTTCCAACAAAAGTGGAGGAGCGCGGCCGCACCAGCCAGTGGCTCGATGTGCACATTCCTTGCGACAACCTGAGCGACCGCAAGCAGCTGATGGAGGCACAAAGCGACGTGTTTGTCGCATTGCCCGGCGGTGTGGGCACCCTCGACGAGGTTTTCAACGTGGTGGCCTCAGCCAGCATCGGCTACCATCAGAAGCGCGTCATCCTGTACAACATGAAAGGATTCTGGAATTCGCTCATCAGCATGATGACCGACCTCAGGCAGAAAGGAGTCATTCGTGGCGACATAGACCGCCAGTTGCTGGTAGCCAATACGCTCGACGAACTCGTTGCCTTATTAGAAAAATAAGATTTAAAGGCGCTCCGGGATTCCAGAGTTGCCTTCCACAATGCTGGAGCAGCCCTCTGTCTTTCCAGAGCAGCCCTCTGTGATTCCAGAGTAGCACTCTATCATTCCAAAGCAGTACTCTACAAGACGCAATACTGCCTTATCAAAGCATGTATTGCGTCTTTGGTTGTGAAAAAAACTTCTATGCGATTGCCTCTTCCTTCACGCTTTTCTTTCTGAACAACTTGTCGACAACCAGCGAGATGGCCCCGTCGCCAGTCACGTTGCAGGCCGTTCCGAACGAGTCCATGGCGATATACAGCGCTATGATGAGCGCCTGCTGCTCAGCGTCGAAGCCGAGAATAGAGCCTAACGGACCTAAGGCTGCCATCACGGCTCCACCGGGAACGCCAGGACCGGCAACCATGCAGAAGCCCAGTACAATCATGAAGTTCAGGAACAACCCGAAATGATGTGGCAGTCCCGTCATCAGGCATACTGTGAGGGCGCAAGCCGTAATCTTCATCATCGAGCCCGACATGTGGATGGTGGCGCAAAGCGGGACGGTAAAGCTGGCAATGTCGTCGCTCACACCGTTCTTTTGCGTCTGCTCAAGTGTTACGGGAATAGTGGCTGCCGACGACGAGGTTCCCAGCGCCGTGAAGTAGGCTGGCAGCATGTTCATCAACAGACGCAGGGGGTTCCTTTTCACGACAGCTCCTGCAATGAGAAACTCATAAACCAGGATGAAGGCGTGGAGCACGAAGATGACAATGATTATCTGGGCAAACACCATCACAATGTGGAAGGCCTGTCCTGTAAAGGTCATTTCGAGGAAAATGCCGAAGATATAGATTGGCAGCAGCGGAATCAGCACCTTGGCGATGACACCCGCTATGATGCCTTGGAACTCCTTGAATACCCGACGCAACACGTCCCCCTTGCTGAAAGCTATGCCCAGTCCCATCATGAACGACAGTACCAGCGCACTCATCACGTCGAACAACGCCGGAATCTTGACTTCGAAGAAAGGTGCCAGATTCTCGGGCTTGGTCACGCTGGCCAGACCGCCCACGCCCGATATCATGCTTGGGAAGAAATACGAGCCCACACCATAGGAAAGCAGACCTGCCAGGATGGTATCGGCATAGGCAATAAGCACCGTCACGATGAGCAGTTTTCCAGCCCCGTTGCCAATATCGGCGATGGCTGGTGCCACCAGGCCCACGATGATCAGCGGCACCATGAAGCCCAGGAATTGGCTGAAGATACTGTTGAACGTGACGAATATGCGCACCAAAGGCATGGTGAGCAGATTGCCCAACATAATTCCCAACACAATGGCAATAAGGATTCGGGGGAGCAACCCGATACGAAGTGTTTTCATAGTATTAGACTCCCGGTTATACTATTCGCCTTTCAGACGCTCCGCCATAGCGCGACCCAGTGCCTCGCATTGTGCAAAGGTCTCTGCGGTAAGGCTCTGCTTGATTTCCACCGGCTCACCTACAGCCTCGAAGTGCAGGCGCTCGTCGTTCCACTTCTGAATCTCGGCGACAGCCTTGCTGGCCCAGCCGAACGAGCCGAACCAACCCAGCAGATGGTTACCCTTGATATCCTTGCCAGCCAACTCGCTCAGCAGCACGTCCATCTCGTGATAGAGTCCGGTATTGTAGGTGGGCGCTCCGACAATGAGTCCGCGGTAGCGGAACACGTCGCGGATGATATAAGAGTGGTGGGTCTTCGACACGTTATACATTACAATGTTCTTCACACCAGCCTGCGATGCGGCACGGGCGATTACCTCAGCGGCGCGCTCTGTGTTTCCGTACATCGTTCCATAGCAGATGACGAGACCTTCCTCTGTCTCGTAACGACTCATCTGGTCGTACATGCCAACCACCTTATTAATATACTCGTGCCATACGGGACCGTGTGTGGCGCAGATATAGTCGAGTTTCACGCCGGCGAGTTTCTTCAGCGCGTTCTGCACGGGCGTTCCGTATTTTCCTACGATGTTCGAATAATAGCGTACCATCTCCAGCCAGAACGTGTCGCAATTGATTTCTGCATCTACGATGCCGCCGTTCAATGCGCCGAAGCATCCGAAGGCATCACCAGAGAAGAGCACGTTCTTCTCGCCCTTGCAGTCGCAAAGTGTGACCATCGTCTCAGGCCAGTGAACCATTGGGGTGAGCACGAAGCTCAGCGTGTGGTTGCCCAGCTCCAGCGTGTCGCCGTTCTTCACCTCCACCTGGTCGCCGTCGATGCCATAGAAGCCCTGCATCATGCCGAAGGTCTTCTTGTTACCGATAATCTTCACGTCGGGGTAATACTTCTTAATCAGAGCCAGCGAGCCGCTGTGGTCGGGCTCCATGTGGTTGATCACCAGATAGTCAATAGGACGGTCGCCAATCACCTCTTGAATATTCTTGATGTAAGGCACGAAGAAATCCACTTCCACCGTGTCAATCAGACAAACTTTCTCGTCGTCAATCAGGTAAGAATTATAACTAACGCCATTGGGCAGGGGCCACAAGCCCTCGAAAAGGTTTTTGTTACGGTCGTTAACACCTACGTAATAAATTTTGTTGGTAATTTCGATCATTGCTTTTATTGTTGTTTTGGTTATTAATATCAAGCTCCAATCTCTTAACTGTTATCTGTTATCTGTTCACTCTTAACTGTTACCTGTTCGCTTTCAACTCCTCCCCGAACGCCTTGTCGATAGAGTTGCTGATACTCTTGCAGCAGTTGGCTGAGAAGAGCTGGGCGCAATGGATGGTCTTGTCCCATTGCTCCTCGGTAAGTCCGTTTGCGATAGTCTCACTGGTGATGCCGTATTTCATCATGCCATACACAAAACCGGCATTGAAGTTGTCGCCGGCGCCGATGGTGCTCACCGTCTCGGTGGCAATGATAGGATAGCTCTTGCGCAAGCCCTCGGCACGAAGCTCCACCGGCTGGGCTCCGTTCGTGTAGATGAACTTCTTGCAATAGAACGATATCTCGGCGTTGTACACCTTGTCGCAGTCGTCTTTCTTGAACATGATATTGAAGTCCTCGTAACTGCCGCGCACCACATCCGCCAGTTCCAGATTCTCAAGAATGTTCGGAGTAACCTTCATCAGGTCGTTTTTGTGGCTCGCACGGAAGTTCACATCGTAGTATAGAATGGCGCCTTTCTGCTTGGCATACTCCAGAAAGCCGTGCACCTGAGGCCGGATGACGGGATTGAC